>SKPU01000075.1 GCA_007119335.1 Syntrophomonadaceae bacterium | reverse complement strand
ATCGGAGAAAGTTTGTTAATTAAAAATAAGGGGTTGGAAGGCGATGCCCACGCCGGTTTCGCTCACAGGCAGGTCAGCCTTCTGGCTGAAGAAAGTATATCAAAAATGACCGCCCATGGGTTAGAGGTCGGCCCTGGGGATTTTGCTGAAAACCTAACTACTAAAGGGATCGACCTGGTTAAACTGCCTGTTGGCACCAGGTTGCAAGTTGGCCTGGATACTATTTTAAGGGTTACTCAAATCGGCAAAGAATGTCATGACCGCTGCGCTATTTACAAACAAGCCGGGGACTGTGTTATGCCCAGAGAAGGTATATTTGCGGAAGTCCTGGTTGAAGGCAACCTCAAGGTTGGTGATAAGATTAAGATTATTGACTCTTACCGGTTTGGCGTTATTACTGCCAGCGATAAGGGATCCTGCGGTAAAAGAGAAGATACCAGTGGACCGGCCATAGCCGAGATTTTACTGCCCTTTGGTGACGTTAAAGACTCAGCAATTGTATCAGATGATCGAAAGAGTATATCTGAGACTATACAAAACATGGCGGATCAGGGCTTAGACGCCATTTTTACCACCGGCGGCACAGGGCTCGGCCCGCGAGATGTTACTCCTGAGGCCACTCTTGACGTAGTCGACCGTTTGGTGCCTGGTATCGCCGAGGCAATTCGCCGGGAAACTACTAAAGCAACCGCGAAAGCAATGCTCTCGCGGGGAGTGGCCGGGATCAAAGGCTCTACCCTGATCATAAATCTACCCGGCAGTCCAAAAGCGGTGAGCGAATGCCTGGAAGTGATTACCCCGGTGCTTGGGCATGCGTTAGAAACACTAGCCGGTCACGGTGGAGAATGTGCCCGGGAGTAATCATTAAATTTATAGTCAAGCTAACTTACCATGCCTGGTAGCCCAACCAAAAAACAGGAGGATACCCTCCTGTTTTTTTAATTTAAAAACCCCTTAAGGCCTGTATTATATGATAATCCTATTTGCCCCGGATCAACCAAAATTTAATAAAGCAATTTATTCTTTAAGTGCGCTCAAGATAGAACGTAGTCGCTCTCTGTAACCGGCTGTTTCGATTACAGTACCAGTAACTACTATATCAGCTCCGGCTTGACGGACCCTGCGGGCATCAATTGCAGTGCGAATTCCTCCCCCGACAATCAGTGGAATTTGCAATTCTCGCTTAACTGCCCTGATCATGCCGGCCGGAACCGGTTGAGCGGCACCGTTTCCTGCTTCAAGATAAACATAAGACATCCCCATATACTGAGCGGTCAGCGCATAACCGATAGCCTGCCAGAAATTATCGCGGGCAATCAGATCGGCTTCTCCAATTTCACCCAGTTTCATGCCGGGTTCAATCATAATATAACCGACCGATATAACTTCAACTTCAAGGCGGCTTAAAACTGAAGAAAGCTTGGATTGCGTGCCGCTAACGAACTGCGCATTGCGAGAGTTGAGCAGGCTTAAGAAAAGAAAAGCATCGAGATTTAAACAAACTGACTCTGTACCGGTAGGGAAAAAAAGCACCGGAATCGAAATCCGCTGCTTGACAGCTTCGGCCGTTTCAGTCAGGGCATGTTGAGTAACTCCAGAAGACCCTCCAACAAAAATCAAATCACTTCCAACATCCTGGGCAGTTTCAGCCAGTCTACACGCTGCCTCAGGAACCTGGCGGGAGGGATCAATTAAAGTTATGTGCACTGCACCCTGTTCAAGTTTTTGTTCAATATACTTTTGAACAATCATAGTTATTACCTTCTTCACCATAAATTTAATATTTGCATAGTTCTCATCCCATGGTGCTTAGGTTAATTATAATTGAGATCCGCCTTTTTGACAACTAACCAAGAAACCATTGTATTGCTTGTCAGAGTGCTTCATAAAGACCCTGCTCCGTTTTAGCAGCGATACCTCGTTTAAGCAAGCTTTCTAAATGCTTGTGAATCATATTCTTTTCAAAATAACGAAGTGCTGTTTGTTCATATTGACGTCTGTAGATTATTTTTTGATCGACCAGTTGATCAAGGGTGCAGGGCTGTTTTCTTAAATATTCAATTATTGATTCTTCGCGTTGATCAATGATAGCTGCATAGTCCGCAATCTTTTGATCTATATTTTCTAAAGCCGGTTTGCTGTGTCCGGTAACCATTATTTCAGGTTTAAGGCTGCGCAGCCTATTAATAGAATGCCGAAATTGTTCTGGATCTGAACCAGGATTTCCATACCAGGGTCCAAAGCGGTTTAAATCTAGATCAGCAGCGAAAACAAGATTGTAGTCTTCAATGAGGAAACCGCAGTGCCCGGGAGTGTGGCCAGGTAGATGGAGCACTCGTATTTTAAACCGATCATGCTCGATTATGTCTCCCTCATTGAGGTAGGTATCAATTTTGGTCGGGCCAAAATCACTTTGCCCGACCATATTCCAATATTCCTGGACATTAACATTGTCCAGGCCGCTTAATCTATAAAACCCCTGTTCAGATTCTACGCCGGGTGCATCCGCAGAGTGAATAGAAAATGATGCCGCCTTAAAAAAGTGATTATACTTAACATGATCACGGTGATAATGGCTCAAAACCACTTGATCTGTTTTTGCGGACAGATCTTTTAAAAAAGAACCAGTCCCCGTATCGATTAAAATATTTTTTTGCCCTTCAAGATATAAAGAGTTAGAAAAAGGGTATTTGCCCCTATTTTCAGCGGCGACAAACCAGACCCCTTCTCTTATCTCTTCCATGTTTTTTCACTCCTCAGAATATAGAACAGATCAGAGGGAAACCTCGCCTGCCAGGCATTTTCTGTTGTTTCGGCCAAATCCCAATGACTTTGAACGCCGGATTATGTCTCTAAAAAACTAAAGCCCGACCGGAGCATCTTAAACAGATACTGCAGCGGGCAAAAACATCAGGCCTTGTTATAAAATATTACCGCTTGGAGAATTGAGGAGCGCGCCGTGCTTTTTTCAAGCCACACTTCTTACGCTCTTTCATGCGCGGATCACGAGTCAGGTAGCCGTTTTTCTTTAGTACAGGCCTGTATTCATCATCTGCCTGCAGTAAAGCGCGGGCAATACCGTGCCTGATTGCGCCAGCCTGTCCTGAAAAACCTCCACCTTGAACTTTGGCAATTACATCAAAACTGCCTTCGGTCTCTGTGGCAACCAGGGGCTGTCTAACGATTAACTTCAGGGTTTCTAAGCCGAAATACTCGTCCATTTCTTTGCCATCGATCACAATTCTTCCGTTGCCAGGTAATAAGCGAACTCTGGCTATAGACTCTTTACGGCGTCCGGTTCCTAAATATTGCACTTCGCTCAAGAGTCAGGGCCTCCTTCCATCTTTTCATCCGGCCCTTTTCCCCAGTACACTGGTTTCTGCGCCTGGTGAGGGTGCTGGTTATCTCTGCAAACCCGTAATTTCTTTAACATTGCCCGCCCAAGCCGGTTATGGGGTAGCATGCCACGAACAGCCATATAAACTGCTTTATCAGGCTTCTTGTCAAGCATGGTGGCATAATCAATTTTTTTCAGACCTCCGGGATATCCGGAGTGACGGTAATAAAATTTTTGTTCCGGTTTCCGACCGGTCAGAACTACTTTTTCGGCATTAATAATTATTACATGATCGCCGGTATCCAGGTGAGGAGTGTATTCGGGCTTATGTTTACCCTTCAACAACCTCGCAGCTTCCGATGCTACCCTTCCAAGGGGCCGCCCGGTGGCATCTATAATATACCAGCTGCGTTCAATTTCATTTGTTTTAGCCATAAATGTAGTACTCATATCAACTCTCTCCTTTAACCTATACCAGTAAAGCCACAACCTACATTCTAATATACCGTCCCTGCTCTGTCAAGCTAAAAGACCACAATGTTCAGATTTTCCCTGATTTAATCAAATAAACTTTTCCCTTAAGCTCATAACAACAGATCATTTAATGATCGCAATCATATTTAATCTGCTCCAGGCATAGCCCCCATGGTGGAGCGCTGGGACCGGCGGCTACATTATCAATACAGTTCAGGGCCCTATTAATCTCCGACAAACTTAACCTGCCCTTACCGGCCCGAATGAGGGTCCCGGTAATCAGGCGAATCATCCGATAAAGGAAACCACTACCCTCAAAGTTTAGAACAAGTAGCTGTTCCCGGGGCAGTTCACTGACTTCAAGCCTGTAAAGTGTACGCTCTGTTTTAACAACTTTACTGCCTGCTGCCTGGAAAATTTTAAAATCATGGGTCCCTTCAAAGAGCCTGGCGGCCTCTTTCATTATATCCAAGTTTAGCTTCTCAGACACATGCCAGCTGTATAAGCGTTTCATTACCTGCGGAAAAGGAGCCCGATCTATAGTGTAGCTGTATAGCTTACTCCGGGCATCAAAGCGAGCATGAAAATCTTCTTCTACCTCTTTCGATCCGTTAATAACCAGGTCTGACGGCAGCAGAGCGTTAAGAGCATGGGGCAACTTTTCTGGCGCAATCGGAAAAGGCGCTTTGAAATTAGCAGCCTGCCCGCGGGCATGAACCCCGGAATCAGTTCGGCCGGCACCTGTAATCCTAATCGGTTCTTTATAAATCGCTTTAAGGGCTCGTTCAAGCTTCTCCTGAACGGTTATTGCATTAT
>SKPU01000020.1 GCA_007119335.1 Syntrophomonadaceae bacterium | reverse complement strand
TTTTTTGGCAGTAACCACCCAGGAGGGCAAGCAATAATCATTTAATAGCCAGATGTTGCTATTCTACATGTCAGATAAAGCCCGGCATCGATTTACAATATCGGTCATAAGGTGTAAAATGTTTGGAAATACTGAGGGTTAAAGGGATGATATCTGGATATGAGTAATCAAGATTATTATGAAGTTTTAGGTGTGGAGCGCAGCGCGTCTAAAGAAGAAATAAAAAAAGCATATCGGCACCTCGCCAAGCAGTACCACCCTGATTTCAATAAAGAAGATCCTGAAGCGGAGAAAAAGTTTAATGCTGTCAAAGAAGCCTACGATGTGCTTAGTGATCCTCAGAAGCGTGATCAGTATGATCGTTTTGGTCATCAGGCCGGTTTTAATGGTGCTCCTGGAGGCCCCGGTGGTTTTGAGGGCTTTGGCGGCGCAGGTTTTGGTGGTATTGATGAGATTTTCGAGCAATTTTTTGGTGGAATGGGCGGAGCTGGTGGTCGGAGAAGGCCTTCCGGCCCCGAGCAGGGAAATCATTTGCGCTATGATATGGAAATCACCCTGGAAGAAGCCTACAGCGGTGGGGAAAAAGTAATTACCATTCCACGAACTGAAAATTGTCCTGACTGCGAAGGGAGGAAAACTAAATCAGAAAGCGGCTCTACAACATGTTCTTCCTGCGGCGGTTCCGGGCAGCAGCAGACTACCCGCAGCACCCCATTTGGACGTTTTGTAAGCATGCAGGTTTGTGGGAACTGCCGGGGCGAAGGGGTAATCGTTAAGGATCCTTGTCCAACCTGCAGTGCCCAGGGGCGCGTGGTCCAAGAAAGAAAAATGGAAATCAACATACCATCGGGAGTGGAAGAAGGTTCTAAATTGCGGGTTAGCGGTGGTGGTGAAGCAGGTCTGCGGGGTGGTCCGTCGGGAGACTTATATGTTGTTTTCAGGATACGTCCTCATAAAGTATTTCAAAGAAAAGGCAGCGACCTTTGGTTGGAAGAAAAGATAAGTATCAGCCAGGCTGCTTTAGGTTTTGAAAAAGAGGTGCCTACCTTGGATGGTTCAGCAACGCTGAGGGTCCCCGAAGGAACCCAGCATGGTGAAACTTTCCGTCTAAGAGGTTATGGCATGCCTCATTTGCGCGGTTCAGGAAAAGGAGACCTGCGGGTCAAGGTAAAAGTGAATGTTCCAAAGCGTCTCACTCCCCGCCAGAGAGAACTTCTGGAAGAATTTGCTCATATAAATGGCGAAAAAGTCGGTGTTGAGAACAAGGGCTTTTTTGACCGGATGAAAGATGCCTTTGGCAATGGATAGCCTCCGGCCGGTTTGGAGGTCTAAATGCACTACTTTTTTTTGGAAAACCATGCACTGATTGAAAGCAATGAGGCTGAACTGGCCAATGAGGATATTAACCATGCTTACCGGGTTCTGCGCCTTAAAGCCGGTGATAATATTGTTGTTGCCGATGGGCATGGGTTTGCCAGGCAGGCGGTAATTACAATTTCTGAACCTGAAAGAGTGCAGGTCCGTTTTGGAGTTGAAATACCGTCGGCTGAATCCTCTTTACAGATTATTCTCTTCCAGGCATTGGCTAAAGGAGAGAAAATGGACCTGGTGATCAGGCAGGCTGTGGAGCTTGGTGTTAAGCGGATTGTACCTGTAATTACCAGACGTGCTATTCCCCGCTGGAAAAGCGGGCAGGAAGAAAAAAAGCTTTGGCGCTGGCGTAGTATTGTGCGCTCTGCCGCTGCCCAGTGCCGGCGCTCGTATTTGCCCCAGGTAGAAAATCTCCATAATTTTGAAGATGTTTTGTTGCGGTTTATAGGATACAGAGTTCTGGTGCCGTGGGAAGATGCTACAAGTGTACCAATCCTAAAAGAATTAAAACAGCCGTGTCCTGATGATCAGGCTGTTTTTTTGTTGGTAGGCCCTGAAGGAGGATTCAGCAGTAAAGAGATAGATGACATTGTTCAGGTCGGGGCCCGGATAGTGCATCTGGGGCCGCGGATTATGCGAACCGAAACAGCAGCCATTGCTGCTATCTCAATTATTCAGGCAATGTGGGGAGACTTGTCCGGGAAAGGATAGCGTGCTATTGAAGAAAAAAGTTGCTTTTTATACCCTTGGTTGTAAAGTCAATTTTTGTGAGACTGAAGCATTGCAGGTCCTTTTTGAGAAAAACGGTTACCGGGTCACTGATTTTAATAACCGGGCCGATGTTTATGTGATTAATACCTGTACTGTGACCGGTAAAAGCGATCATAAATCGCGAAAGGCAATTCGCCGGGCCCGACGGCGTTCTGCGGATGCTCTTGTAGTTGCCACCGGATGTTATGCTCAGGGAAGGCCAGAGCAGATTAAAAAGATGGAACAGGCAGATCTGATTATTGGCAATCGTGATCGTGAAAACCTGCCTCAGATTATCAATTCATTTGAACGTGGTTCTGTCCTTGAAGTTGTTCGTTCTCATCAAATAGGTGATCGGTTTGAGCTTTTACCACCGGTTAAGCAAAGCGGTCGCACCCGTGGATTTCTTAAAATTCAGGAAGGCTGCAACCAGCTTTGCAGCTATTGCATTGTTCCAATGGTCAGGGGCCCTTTACGCAGTCTACCTCCCGAGGAGGTGTTTTTAAGGGCCAGAACTTTAGTTGAATCAGGCTGCCGTGAAATTGTCTTAACCGGAATACATCTTGGTCTGTATGGTGCCGATCTGGATCAGGTTACTTTAACTACAGTTTTGCAAGAGTTGGAAAAAATACCTGGTCTACTGCGTATACGTTTGAGTTCACTCGAACCTTCCGATATAACCTCTGAACTTGTGAAACAAATTATGGATTCTGAAATGATCTGTCCTCATATACATATGCCGCTGCAAAGCGGAGATGGAGAAATTCTAAGAATGATGAACCGGCCTTACGAGCCGGTTGAATATCTATACCTGGCCAAGTGGTTAAAACAACAAATACCCGGTCTGGCTCTAAGTACAGATCTGGTGGTTGGTTTTCCGGGTGAAACTGAAGATCACCACAAACGAAGTATGGAGTTGGTTGAAGAAATTGGTTTTAGCCATTTACATGTTTTTCAATTTTCTCCCCGTCCCGGTACTCCGGCAGCCGATCTACCCAACCATTTGCCTAACCAGGTCAAAGTTAAGCGCAGCAGGGAAATGATCGAGCTTGGCGCGGCAATGGCCTCCGCATATCGCAGGCAGTTCATTGATACAATGCAACCGGTTCTTGTTGAGAAAGTGGTTCCTTATTTTTACGGCGAAGGGTTTACCCCCCATTATGTACGGGTCAGAATACTATCAGAAATTAAAGGTTTGCATTGGCGGGGGAAAATTATTAACGGCTATTTGAAAGAAGAAGACGGCCCTTATATCGAGGCCGTCCGCGTCAAAAAAAATCAAAAAGGCTGTCTTTCAGATCTCCATACTATTAATTAACGATTCCAGGTCTTTCAAATTACCCCTGTAGTCGCTGATCGGTTCTTCTTTACTGCGCTGTAAAATAAAGTCATCAACCAGATATGTAGCCATACCGGCTTGAGAGGCATTTAAATCCTCGATGGTATCATTGCCTGCCATCAGGCACTTTTCCGGAGGGCAATTGATTTTATGGGAAATCTCCAGGTAATATTCCGGATTTGGTTTACAAAAATGCATGTTTTCCATGGTCGTGACCAGCTGAAACTGATCTGCTGACAGGCCACTCCAAGAAAGTCGCTCCAGAATGGCTTTTGATGGGAATATAGGGTTAGTGGCCAGAACCAGGTTCATTTTTTTCTTTTGGGCTGCTTCGATTACGGCTTGACTCCGGGGATGTTCACTACCCCAAAAACTCAGGGCTGGAAAATCATACTGATAAAATTCATCCAAGATCGGCTTTATTTGCTTGTAAGAAAGGCCGGTGCGTCTGTAAAACTCTTTATAAAAGACTGTTTCGTTATTTTTTTCCGGATCTAGATTTTGGACCATCGCGTTTGTCGCTCCGAAAAGATGTTGGGAAAAGTTATTCTGGCTGATCATATCGATAAACTTAGAGGAAAGGGCTTCAATATAGGCCGGAATAAACTTTTCCATGTCCAAAACCAAAAGGGTTCCGTCTAAATCGAGCAGCAGTGATCTGTAACTATTAGGACCAAGCTTTGACATTATTCTTGTTCACCATTTTCCTCTTCCAGGCCCATCAACTCTGAATCGTAAATTTCACTGGTCGCTTCACTAATTATTTTTTGTATGTCTTGCAATAATACGGCCACTTTGTACTCGGCCTGCAAAAAACGTTTTGCAACCATATTCATGTTGACCACTTCAAGCAATTTCTCCAATTTTTCTTCCTGCTCTTTAGAAACTTCGATGCCTGATAATTTCTGTTTTTGTAATTCGAGTTGCTTGCTTCGAAAGTCGAGCATCATCTGTTTAGCTGATTGATCATTTTTCAACGTTTCTTGAGCTTCTTTCATTTTTTTGAATTCATCTGATTCCCGCAAAGCTTTAGCCAGTGTGTGAGCGGCATTGTAAGGATTCATCAATTCGACACTCCTTTCATAATTTCAAGCAGAGGTTATGCAAGAATTTTGATTGGTCATTATTTTCGCCGGTGGATGTAATTCTTCCTCCCTATAATCAGAGCTTTAACCAGTTAAAAATTTTC
>SKPU01000127.1 GCA_007119335.1 Syntrophomonadaceae bacterium | reverse complement strand
TAATTTCGGTCTGCAGCCTGGTCTGTTCCATAGAAAGCTGCCGTTCCCTTTTACCCTGCCTGGCCGATTGATTTTGGCGGCGTCGATCTTTTTCTTCAAGATCAATTAGTTCGGCTTCTTTATTGTTGAGCTGTTTGGTTATTCCATCCATCTCGGTGATCAGGCTTGCTTTTTCTTCATTCAGTTCTTCAATTTTGCTTCTGATATTCTGCTGTTGTGTGTGGTTATCAGTTAGATCCTGCTTAAGTTTTTCATATTCCTGCGCTTTTTCGGTAATTTCTGCCGAGGGTTTATTGATATTATCTTCTGTTTCTTTAATCCGGTTGGTCAGAGCTTCCCGCTGTTCCTGGTATGAACTTATCCTGACCAGAACTGAGGTAATTTCTTGTTCAAGCTGCTTTTTATCCTCCAAGTATTTATGGTATTTGTCCTTTTTACCGGCTAGCTCGCTTTCAAGGTTATCAATTTCTGCAATATAGCTTTCTATGTCAGACTGCAGGTTACTAATACGTTCATTGATTTCGGTTTCTTCATCTTCAAGTTCCCGGTAAGCGGTTTCCCCGGCCTGGAGGCGGTCATTTAAAACACCCTGTTCATTTTGCAGATTATCAATTTCGCTAACCAGGCTGTTCATCTGATCAAGCAGCTTTTGCCGCTTAGCGGCAGCATCGGCCAGCTTGCCTTCACTTTCCGCCAGCTTTGAACGGAGGTTGCTTACCTCTGCAGAGATTTTAGACAGTTCTCCTGATGCCGCTGATTGCTGCTCCTGCAATGTTTCTATTTCTTTGCGTCTGCCCAGTGGCATTCCGGCGCTGCGCTTGGCCACACTGCCGCCGCGGATTATTCCACCCGGGTTAATCATTTCCCCCTCCAGAGTAACCACCCGGCAGCTATGCTTTATAAAATGCGCTGCTTTCGAAGCCTCTTCCAAATTGCGGCAGACCAGGATTGATGCCATCAGGTAGTTGACAACATTCTGGTAAGCTGAATCGACTTTGACTAGATCTGAGGCCTTGCCAATTACCCCCTCGAGATCCCTCCAACCGGAATAACGTTCCAGGGGATCAGAGGCTTTATGAAGAATATCCAGGGGCAGGAAAGTCGCCCAGCCCAGGTTATGTTTTTTAAGATAACCAATTGCGCTGTGCACATCTTTTTCAGTTTTAGCGATTAGATACTGCAGGGCTCCGCCGACTGATGATTCCACTGCCTGAACGTATTTTTTATCAATCTCAATTAAATCAGCTACCGGACCAATTATTCCCGGCATAGATGAACGGGCCTGCATAACCTCCCGCACACCCCTGTAATACCCTGAAAGCGCCGAATCCTGTTCCTGAAGCAGGTTGAGGCGGCTGTTAAGACCATGCAGGGTTTCTTTTTTGCTTTGTTCCTCTTCATTTTTTTTCTCCAGATTTTGGCGAAAATTTTCCACCTCTTCAGCCAGTTCTTTTTCACTGCCTTCTGCAGTAGCAAGTTCAGCGTTCAGGCTTTGCTTACGCTTTTTTAAAGACGCAGTATTATTTTTTGATTGATTAATCTTTTCTTTTAAACCGGCTTCTTCTTCCTGCAAGCTCTGTTTTTGAGTTTTGATTCGCTCCAGGCGGCGTTTCAATTCTTCAACTGTGGAAGCGGCGGCTTCTTTTTTTGAACCGGCCTGGTAAATTCGCTGCTGCTGCTGTTCCACTTCATCAGGCAGGGCACTTTCTTCCAGACGAGCCATATCTTCGCGCAATGCTGCGAGCGCCTTATCTTGTTCAATCAGGATTTTTTCTTTTGCCTGAAGCTCTTCTTCTGTCCGGGTTTTCTGTGCAGCCAACTCCTCGATCAACATTTCTAACTGCTTGGATCTTTGCCGGTTCTGCTCAATTCGTTCCTGGAAACGGTTTTCCCGTTCGAGAAGTATTTTCAATTCATTTTCCTGTTGTTCGAGGATTCGTGAAGCCTCGCTTAATTTTTGCTCCAGTTCTTTTTTTTGGTTTTGCTGATCGTGAATAATATTTTTTAAGTCCTGAATCTCTTTTTCATGCATTCCTCCCTCGGCAGCGGAGGCAACAAGAGCATCATTGACAGTTTGGAGTTGTTTATTTATTTTGTTCAGTTGTTCCCGGGCTTGGATTAGATGGTATGAAAGAAGTTTTCGTTCTTCATCTTCTATGCGCTGTTTCAGGTCGCGGTATTGGCGGGTTACTTCAGCCTGGCTCTGGAGAGGCTCAATCTGAGTTTCCAATTCAAAAATCAAATCCTGAACTCTGACCATATTTTCCCTGGTCTCATCAAGCCGCCTTCTGGCTTCCCTTTTACGCATTTTATACTTAAATATACCGGCCGCTTCTTCAAAGATTTCCCGGCGCTCTTCAGGGCGATTATTAATAATTTCATCGACCCGGCCCTGGCCGATCACAGAGTAGACATCTTTTCCAAGGCCGGTATCCAAAAAGAGTTCTGTGACATCTTTTAAACGGCAGGGCGACTTGTTAATATAATATTCGCTGTCTCCACTACGGAAAAGACGCCTGGTAATAGTTATTTCATCGTAATCGAGATTAAGAAACTCCGACGCACCTGCAAACGAGAGCGATACTTCAGCAAAATTAAGCTGCTTACGGTCTTCGCTTCCTGAAAAAATGATTTCTTCCATGCGTGTGCCACGCAATGATTTGACACTTTGTTCGCCAAGTGCCCAGCGCACGGCATCAACCAGGTTGCTCTTCCCACATCCGTTTGGACCGATTATCGCGGTAATCCCAGGGCTTAGATTCAGCTCTGTTTTTTCAGCAAAAGATTTAAAGCCAAATAATTCCATTTTTTTCAGGTACAATAGTGCTGACTCCCCACCCTAAAAAAGATTTGTTTATTCAGAGGGCCTATCATTTCTCCTGCGTTTTCTGGGTTCTACCGTTAATTTTATCGCTGTCCGCGCAGCATCATCAATTGTTATTTCAACAAAAGAAAACTGGCAAATCAGGTCCAGACCATTCGGGGCCATATATCCGCGGGCAATAGCAACAGCCTTGACAGCCTGATTGACTGCCCCTGCTCCTATTGCATGCAAACTTACACATCCCTCGGTCCTGATTACTGATGCTATAGCTCCGGCCAGGGACTTAGGCTTGGAGTTAGCTGATACTTTTAAGATATCCAACATTTCTAAATTACAGCTCCTCTTTATCGTTATGGACCTGGGAAGATATTTCTATAGGGCTAGATTATTCCAGGCTTCCTTTGCTGCCTCTTGCTCAGCCTCCTTTTTACTGCGTCCTCTTCCTCTCCCTACCGGCTTTGCAGCCAAAAGCGCTTCTGCTTCGAAAACTTTGTTATGGTCAGGTCCGCTTTCATAAATAATGCGATAAGCAGGGGTAACTGCAAACCGGGCTTGCGAAAACTCCTGGAACAGCGTCTTGAAATCCCGGGCCAGCACTCCTTGCTGCAGCTCCTGCAGGATAGACTGGTAAAGATCTAAAACATATTTGCGGCACTTTTCTAGTCCAAGTTCAAGATAAAGGGCCCCGATTAAAGCTTCCACTGCATCGGCGAGCAGAGAAGGACGACTGGACCCTCCCCCGCTAATCTCACCCTTCCCTAACAAAATACTCTGACTTAGACTCAGTTCAAAAGCAAGTCTGGCCAAAGAGGCCTCACAAACCAGTTCTGAACGCAGTTTAGTGAGGTTGCCTTCGGGCAATTCAGGGTAAGCATTGTATAAATAATCGCTAATGATCAACTCCAACACTGCATCTCCTAAAAACTCGAGACGTTCATTGTGAAGTCGATACTGTCCCTTTTCATGAGCATAAGAAGTGTGAGTCAGCGCCTGCTGATACAAGCTGATATTGTTAACTTCCCACCCCAGCTTATCCAAAAGTTTTTCGATTGTTTCCTGCCTGTGCATATCCATAATCCTCTCGCTAGCTCAGGAAGAATATCGCTTCACTACAAGTGTGGCATTAGTTCCGCCGAATCCAAAAGAGTTTGACATGGCATGTTCAACTTTACTTTCCCTCGCATGATTGGGAACATAGTCCAAATCACACTCGGGATCGCGATTATCGAAATTAATAGTCGGGTGGATTAGCTGGCTCTTCAAAGTCATCAAGGTGGCGATAAGCTCCACTCCTCCGGCTGCACCGAGAAGATGTCCGGTCATCGATTTTGTCGAGCTGATAGGCACTTTATAAGCATGGTCATCAAAGAGATTTTTAATAGCATTAGTTTCAATTTTATCATTAATTTGAGTAGAAGTTCCGTGGGCATTAATATAGTCAATCTGCTCCGGTTGAAGATCCGCTTTTTTTAATGCTCGCTGCATGCTTAAAAATGCACCGCGTCCATCAGGGTCGGGTGCAGTCATATGGTAAGCGTCCCCGGACATTCCGTAGCCTACTATTTCACCGTAGATATTTGCGCCCCGGGCCAGAGCATGTTCCAGGGTTTCGAGGATAACAATCCCGGCCCCTTCACCCATCACAAAACCCTCCCGGTCCCTTTCAAAGGGCCGGGAGGCCAGTTCTGGCTCATCATTACGGGTAGAAAGTGCTCTCGCTGCTGAAAATCCGGAAAAAGCCATGTCACTGATTGCCGCTTCTGCCCCACCGGCTAGCATAATTTCAGCATCACCCCGACCGATTATATGCCAGGCATCACCAACAGCATGG
>SKPU01000077.1 GCA_007119335.1 Syntrophomonadaceae bacterium | reverse complement strand
GTGATCAGCCAGTCTGGTGAAACGGCAGATACCCTGGCCGCAATGCGCCTGGCCCGTTCAAAAGGAGTTAAAGCGCTGGCTATTACTAATGTGGTTGGCAGTACTGTTTCACGAGAAGCAGACCAGGTTTTATTTACCTGGGCCGGGCCGGAAATTGCTGTTGCCTCGACCAAAGCTTATTTAACCCAGCTGATCGTCCTCTATTTGGTTGCCTTATACCTGGCTGAAGGTCGGGGAACCCTGGAACCCGGACAGTCTGCGGAATTGGTCGAAGGTTTGCTGGCCCTTCCGGAGCAGCTCAAAGCAATTCTAGCGGAGGAAAATACTGCTAAGCTGTGTGCCTATTGTGATCACCTGTCTGGATGGAGCAGTGCCTTTTTTATCGGGCGTAATCTGGATTATCCGGTAGCCATGGAAGGCGCTTTAAAGCTGAAAGAAATCTCCTATATTCATGCCGAAGCCTGTGCCGCCGGAGAGCTAAAACATGGCCCGCTGGCTTTGATTGAAGAGGGTCTTCCGGTTATTGCCCTTGTAACGCAAAAGGCAGTTTTGGATAAAACCCTGAGTAATATTCAAGAAATAAATGCCCGTGGGGGCGCAGTTTTTGCGATTACCCAGGAAGGCTTCGATGATGTGGACCGCCAGGCCGGCTCTGTTTTTACCATTCCCCCGGTTAATGATATTTTAGCTCCGGTATTAAGTGTGGTTCCCACCCAACTGATTGCCTACTATGCTGCCCTGGCCCGCGGAAGTTCTGTTGATAAACCACGCAATCTTGCTAAAAGCGTAACGGTGGAATAACCGATGAGATTGCAGCTTCACGTCCTCGCCTGGGTTCTGTTTCTTGGCTGTGGACTTTTCTACTTGCTTGCTTCAATCCGTGACCGGGATCCCCTGATTATTGCAGGCAGCATCTGTTTTATTGCAGCCGTGATAATTTTTCTTGTTCCGCACAGGAAATGATAATATTTCCCGGGCAATAGGGAAGGGCTTTATTACTGAAATGTTGAAATATACCATAACATAAATGATTTGAAAGGTTACTAATATAATGAGGCGGCATAATCAGCGCCTCAAGCAGTAAAGGAGATTTTAATGAGTGGGCATAAAAAAACTGAAGAAATGACAAATTTCATTTATACCATGATTAAAGAAGATCTTGAAAGAGGAGCGCTTGGAGATAAATGTGTCCATACCCGCTTTCCACCCGAGCCGAACGGCTATTTACACATCGGGCACGCCAGGGCGATCCTTCTTAATTATAAACTGGCCAAGGCATTTGACGGCAAGTTTAACCTTCGCTTTGATGACACCAACCCGATCAAGGAAGAGCAGGCCTTCGTTGACTCTATCATGGAAGATATCCGCTGGCTGGGGGCCGATTGGGGAGAGCGCCTTTTTTTCAGTTCCGACTATTTTGATATTAAATACCAATTTGCAGTTCGCTTGGTTGAAGCCGGTCTTGCTTATGTCTGCGATTTAAGCCAGGAAGAAATCAGATCTTACCGGGGGACCCTTACCGAGGCAGGCACTGAAAGCCCCTACCGCAACCGTTCAAGCGAAGAGAACCTCGACTTATTTGAACGGATGCGCAAAGGCGAATTTGCCGATGGCAGTCGGGTGCTGAGGGCAAAAATCGATATGGCTTCAGGTAACCTGAACATGCGTGATCCGGTGATTTACCGTATCCTGCATGCCAGTCATCACCGGACTGGTGACCAGTGGTGCATCTACCCGATGTATGATTTTGATCATCCTTTTTCTGATGCTCTTGAAGGAATTACTCACTCGCTTTGTTCGATTGAATATGCTGACCATCGTCCTCTCTATGACTGGATAGTCGAAAATGCTGTTAACTTGTTTCCGGAAGCGGTAAAGTACCGCTCCCGCCAGACCGAATTTGCCCGGATGAACCTGACCTATACAGTGATGAGCAAGCGCAAATTGCGGCGCCTGGTTGAAGAAAACCATGTTGATGGTTGGAACGATCCCCGCATGCCTACCATTGCCGGAATGCGCAAAAGGGGCTATACACCCAACTCAATTGCCGATTTCCAAGAAAGGAGTGGGGTTTCGAGAGCGGACAGCACCGCAGAATTGGCCTTGTTGGAACACTGCATCAGGGAAGAGCTTGAAACCACGGCTCCCCGTTTAATGGCAGTGACTGACCCGATCAAGGTGATTATTACAAACTGGCCTGAAGCGCAGACAGAAATGGTAGGGATGGAAAATATCCCCGGGGATGAAGCTGCTGGAAGCAGGCAGGTTCCTTTTAGCGGTGAGATTTATATTGAGCGGGATGACTTCATGGAAGAACCACCGAAGAAATTCTTCCGCCTTGCTCCGGATGGAGAAGTGCGCTTAAAAGGAGCATACGTTATTCGCTGTGACGAAGTTTTTAAGGATGAGCAGGGTAATATCACTAAACTGCACTGCACCTATGATCCGCAAACAAGAAGCGGCGCAGATACCAGCGGGAAAAAAGTGAAAGGAGTAATTCACTGGGTATCAGTAGAACATGCAGTCCGTATTACAACCAATCTCTATGACAACCTGTTTACTATTGAAAACCCGGAAGAAGAAAAGGATGTAGACTTTACCCTTAACATAAACCCGGATTCACTTGTGGTCTGCAAGGATGTGCCTGCTGAACCCGCTGTTGCCGAAGCGACACCCGGCAGCCGTTTTCAATTCCTGCGCAAGGGGTATTTCTATTACGATCCGGATGCTTCGGAAGACGGTAAGCCTTTTTTTAATCGCATTGTAAAGCTGAAAGATACCTGGGCCAAGGTTAAGAAAAAGGGTTAAAACCAGCTTTCAAGAGGGCGGCAGGTTATCAGGATAGCCGAGATGATGATAACAGTCTTTGCCGTGATAATTTTTTAAAAGCTACCAGCGCCAGTTATCATTTTTTCTGTTATACGGATGCTAAAAAATTGCAGGCGGCATAAAACCGGGATTTGGAAAGCAAACAGCAGGTTTAGTTATAAACCAGGCAGAAATGTACGTAATTGTTGATAGGATCGACGTGCATCTTTAAGCAAGATTTCCTTAATGAGGGATTTCCAGGAAATTGGCGTTTGGATATTCTGATCAATGTAATTTCGAGGGGGATGAGAATGGAAAAAGTAACGGTACGGCAGCTAGTCCGGGAAACAGAAGCTTACGAAGATCGGCAGGTGACCCTGGAGGGATGGATCCGAAACAACCGGGACCAAAAATCATTTGGTTTTATTGCATTAAATGATGGGACAGCTTTTGAGTCGATTCAGATTGTCTATGAGAAAGAATTCCTGTCAAACTATGATCAAGTGGCCGGCTTAGGTGTGGGCAGCGCTGTAAACGTAACCGGCAAATTAGTCCTCACTCCTGAAGCCAGACAGCCTTTTGAAGTAAAAGCTGGGGAAATTAATTTAGAAGGCGTATCATCCCCTGATTATCCGATTCAGCCAAAAAGGCACAGCCGGGAATTTTTAAGAGAGGTAGCCCACCTGCGCCCCCGGACTAATCTTTTTTCGGCAGTTTTTAGAGCCCGCTCAATGCTTGCTTTTGCCATTCATCAGTTCTTTCAGGACAGGGGCTTTATCTACCTGCACGCTCCAATTATTACGGCAAATGACGCTGAAGGGGCCGGGGAATTATTCAGGGTAACTAACCTGGATCCTAAAAGTCCTCCCCTGACAGATGATGGGCTGGTTGATTACTCCCAGGATTTCTTTGGCAAACGAACCAACCTGACTGTCAGTGGGCAGCTGGAAGCAGAAGCTTATGCCCTGGCTTTTAAAAAAGTCTATACTTTCGGCCCGACTTTCAGGGCGGAGAACTCAAATACTGCCCGTCACGCAGCCGAATTCTGGATGATTGAGCCTGAAATTGCTTTTGCTGATATAAACGATAACATGGACCTGGCTGAAGATATGATCAAATACCTGATCAATTATTTGTTGGAAAAAGCAGAAGCGGAAATGAGTTTTTTCAATCAATTTGTTGACAAAGGGCTGCAGGAAAGACTGCAGAATATCATCAACTCTGAATTTGCCCGGATTACTTACACACAGGCTATCGAACTGCTTCAAAAATCTAAGGATAAATTTGAATATCCGGTGGATTGGAGCAGTGATCTGCAGACAGAACACGAAAGATATTTAACCGAGAAAGTCTTTAATAAACCGGTTTTTGTTACCGATTATCCGAAAGCGATTAAAGCTTTCTATATGCGGGTTAATGATGATCCCAAAACAGTTGCCGCGATGGATCTGCTGGTGCCTGGGGTAGGAGAAATCATCGGGGGAAGCCAGAGGGAAGAACGGGCAGAAGTGTTAGAGCAAAGTATCGCAGATTTTAATATCGATAAAGATGATCTGTGGTGGTACCTGGAATTGAGAAAATACGGTGGGGTAAAGCACGCCGGTTTTGGGCTGGGTTTTGAAAGAGCCCTGATGTATTTAACCGGGGTGAGTAATATCAGGGATGTAATTCCCTTCCCCAGGACAGTTAATTCATGCGAATTTTAATACGCTGGGATGTTAATGGATCAGGCTGATCATTGGAGCATGATTCAAAACAGCCTGGATATGAAATCATTCGAAAGGAGTTATAAGCACTGCACCTGGTTATCCGGATTAGGATTTTTAAGCTAATAAATTGGTCAGCTAAAGGGAAGAAATTGATTCTGTTACGAATTG
>SKPU01000081.1 GCA_007119335.1 Syntrophomonadaceae bacterium | reverse complement strand
TCAGCAGGCCAGCCGATCCAGCGATCCCGGGGGGCGCATTTGAAGGCAGCGGTGCCCCAGCCAAGCAAAGCGACCCACCGGCCACTACAGGTGGCTACATACTTAAGGGATTCTCCGACCAGCGTGCGAAAGCCAAGATAGTGATGTTCGGCCATCAGCTAGTTCCAACGTCCGGCTTCGCTTTCCTGCACCAGTCGGACTTCCACTTGATTAAGATTTTGACTGCCGGTTGCTTTGGTAGTCCGTTTCATATTTTTTATACAGGAGCTATTATACAGGAGGGAGGGAGATTGAAGAAAAAAACCAGGGGGTTTTCTAAACTCCATTTTAAAAGGATTATTGACAACTTTGACGTGACCCTGACAGGCAGGCAGACAAATCACAGGTGGAACGGTATTACGACCATCCATTTATAACCTTCTAACGAAATATGCTTTAAGCCTGACCACGCTCAACAAGCGCAAACCAGAGTTCTCCGGAAGCAACGATTTTACCATTAACCATGGCTTCCGCTTCACCCTTACCAAGATTGCGGCGCATACCTGTCAAACTAACCACAAGTTCAAGCTGATCACCCGGTTTGACCATTTGCTTAAAACGAAAATTATTTATTCCGGTAAACAGGGCTAATTTGTCTTCATTTTCAGGCATGCTCAAAATTGCTACTGCGCCAACCTGGGCCAGGGATTCAACAATCAAAACTCCTGGCATTACCGGTTCGCCGGGAAAATGCCCCTGGAAAAATGGTTCATTGATGGTCACATTTTTAAGACCTGCTGCTTTTTCACCAGGCACAAGGTCGGTCAAACGGTCAACCAGCAGGAAAGGATAGCGGTGCGGGAGGACCGAAAGAATTTTATTAATGTCATACTGCGCTTCAGTCATATCTATAACCTCCTGTTCGCTGGCTTTTTCAACTTGCCCAGGCTTTATTAAGGACAGCCTTTACTGCAGTGTCGCTGACCTGCTCAAAATTTTTATAAAACTGGCCAACCGCTGCAAAATGAGCGGGACATTCGATATTGACCAGCTCATCCACTTCACTTTCCAACCTGCTCAATGTATCCGGAGGACCAACCGGAACAGCCAGAATAAGCCTGGAAAGTTCTTTTCGCTGCAGACTGCGCAAAGCCGCCAGTAAAGTGTAACCGGTTGCCACACCGTCATCAATCAGGATTACCGAACGTTGACCCCATAATGGCTCGGGGCGTTCCCCGCGGTAATCTTTAAGACGACGCTTAATTTCATCCCGCTCCGTTTGAACAGTTTTATTAATATACTCTTTCCGAACATTCAAGCGGGACACTAATTGTTCATTAAGCATGGTAAAGCCGTCTCCGGTTACTGCTCCGATCGCCAGTTCAGGTTGATTGGGCGCCCCGATTTTGCGGGTTATAATCAGGTCCAGATCGCCTCCGATCTTTGCCCATACGGGCTCAGCAACTAGAACTCCACCACGGGGCACTGCTATAATAAGAGGACCCTGGTCCTGGTAAGCGCTCAATTTATCAGCCAGTAGTTCTCCGGAATGGCGACGGTCGTTAAAAAGCATGCTTTATCCTCCTCCCACGCCACCTGCTAATTTAAATAGAGAGCGACTGAAACAACTTTTTCGAATCTTGAACTGCCTTAGAATCATCAGGTAGGCTTAAAAGTGCCTTGCCGTTAAGATCATATTCGGCAACCAACGGGTCGTGACCGATAGCGCCATACAGGGTGAGTCCGGTCTTCTGGATTTCTTCATCAAGACTTTTAATCTCGTCGTCACGGCTGCGACCAACCACCAAACCCAACTCAGTTACATCCATTTTTACTTTTTCGACAATATCCTTAACCCGCCCTGCCGAACGAATTCCGCGAGCAGTTGAGTCACTGGTGACCAAAAGCAGATCGACATTTGGCAAAAGGCGCCGGCTCAGGTGCTCTAATCCCGCTTCATTATCAATAACCATGTAGTCATAGTTTTTGCTTAATTTCTCCAGGTATTTTTTAAGCAGATCGTTGGGATAACAGTAACAGCCCGGTCCTTCGGGATTGCCCATCACTAAAAGATCAAAAGCATCATCTTCAACCATGGCCTGGCTGATACGATACTCAATAAAGATATCCTTAGTCATGCCGCTGGGCACAGATCCGGGTGTTTTTGTGTCTTCTAAAATGCTCCCGATAGTTTCATCAACCGAAAGGCCGAGAGCCTCATTAAGATTGGCGTTTGCATCAGCATCAACCGTTAAAATATCCTTGCCTTTTTTCTCTTCAGCCAGATAGCGAACCAACAAAGCAGCCAGGGTAGTTTTTCCAGTACCGCCTTTACCGGCAATAGCAATTCTCTTTGGCATATTACTTATTCATCCTCCAGTTAAATTTTTTAAAGCCGCCCGTTGAGAACTTCTTCTAACTGGGCGATAGTATTACAGGGCCACATTTCTGCCATTTCAGCCACTGAACCGACAGAACGATAATCAGACCACTGTTCTTTGGGTAAAGGATTGAGCCAGATCACCCGTTTAACCCGATCCTTTAGTTTGCTTAGCTCCTTAAGAGACCGATCGAGCGAAATAGTTTTTGTATCGCTGACTACTATAACGGAAGTTCTGCCGTTCAGCAAATCGGGATATTTTTGCATCAACTCGTTAAGCGAAAACCCCAGGTTGGTTCCTCCACCCCAGTTTTTACTGCTCCGGATAGCCCGGTCCAGAAGCTGCTGTAAACCGGCCCGGCCTTTTAACTCCGGAGTAAGATTTTCCAGGTTATCGGCAAAACTGAAGCAGGAAAGATCACGCACCACCTCACGCAGACCATGTAAAAAATGAATGACAAAAGTGCTGTACTGCTTCATCGAGCCTGAAACATCACAAAGCAGGAGAATCTGCTGCTTTGATCTTCTTTTCGGTTTATGCTTCAAATTAAAGATTGTTCCACCAAAACGCATATTATCCCGCAAAGACCGGCGTAAATCGAGAGGCCCGCTGCGCGGTCCGCTGCGTTTTCTTCGCAGAATCTGGACTGCAAGTTTACGGGATAAATTCTGCATAAGCTGTTCGGCTTCCGGCAGGTCGGCAGCCTTGATAGCCTGAATATCCATTTCCCTTAAAAAATTATTTTCACTGCCGGATCCGGCGCCACTTCCTGCAGAAGCTTCGTCAGCGCCCTGATTACTTTCGCTCAAACCATTTTCTGTTTTTTCCGGCTTATGCTGGGAACGGCAATAACGCAAATGACTTTTCACCAAAGATTCTAAGATTGGCCTAAAACGAGGCTCAACATTTACCCCGCTTTCAGTCCTATGCATAAAATTCTGCAGTCTTTCACGCTGTTCCTGGGGCATATTGCTATATTGAGCCAATTCTTCGGGAGTAAGCTGTAAATTTTCTCCCTTGAATTGCATTTCACTGTACGCCTGATCCATTTTTTGTTCAAATTGCTTTTTTTGAAAAGCTGCTTGCTGAGCACCCTGCTGGTGGACTGCATGCGGAACAAAAAAATGATCAAATAGCCGCTTAAAATAAGGCTGATCCCGGTTGCTTTTTACCAAAGTGGCCTGCAAAGCTGACTTGAATTCTTCCCGGGAAGACAGATCGATTCTTTGAAGAGCTTGCATTGCATCGATCATCTCTGTGGTGCTGACCGGCAGTCCTTGCTGGCGAAGCAGCCCGGCAAAAATAGCAAGGTTTTCTTCAAATTGGTTTTCAGAAACGCCTTCTTCTAACGACACTGGCTAACCTCACCACCAAATCCACTTTGTTTAAGCATCCGGTCTACCCCTTCTGACCCGATTTCCTGCTGAAAAAGGTTCTGGTCAGCGTGTGTTTTCAAAATCAGGTTCAGTGTGTCACTGACCATTTTACCGTCCAGACGATTGCGTTTCAAAGAAACCAGTGCCCTGGCCCAGTCCAAAGTTTCAGCTATGGAGGGTTTTTTTCGCAGGTCGTTATTCTGGCGCAGCTGGGCTACGACCCGGGCAGTTTCCCAGGCCAGGCGCTCAGCGATTTGCGGCACCTTCGCTTTGATAATTTGCACTTCCTGTTCAACATCCGGAAAATCAAGGTAAAGATATAGACAGCGCCTCTTTAAGCCGTCAGATAGCTCACGTTCATTATTGCTGGTCAGGACAACAACCGGAATGTTTTTAGCCCCGATCGTGCCCAGCTCAGGGATAGATACCTGGAAATCAGAGAGTACTTCAAAGAGAAAAGCTTCAAACTCAGGATCACATTTATCCACCTCGTCAATTAACAAAACCGGTTGGTTTTCGGCCTGGATCGCTTTAAGCAAAGGCCTTTCCATCAAATATTTAGAAGAGAAGAGGTCCTCTTCACTAACCTGTTCTTCTTCCAAATTTCGATTCATCTGAATACGCAACAGCTGACGCTGATAATTCCATTCATAAAGCGCTTTTGTCTCATCTAAGCCTTCATAACATTGCAGACGGATCAGATCCGTGTCAAGAATTTCAGCCAAGACCTTACCCATCTCTGTTTTTCCAACCCCTGGCGCACCTTCAATGAGAAGTGGCTTTTTAAGATCCATGGCCAGGAACACAGTCAGGGCAGTGCTCTCTTCACAGATATAACCAACATTAGTAAAACCTTTTTTTAGTTCGGGTAGGGTTATAATTACATTCATCTTCCTTTTTACAGATTTGCTGAGGCTTTTTCAAGCAGCCAGCATATATTCAATATTAATGATACTACAATTGT
>SKPU01000136.1 GCA_007119335.1 Syntrophomonadaceae bacterium | reverse complement strand
CTTCTTCGTCAAGCAGACCGGTTTCAATAATTACTTTGACAATCTTTCCTTTTGCAGCCTCAACTACTGCGGTTATATCATCAAGTACATATTTTTCTTCCCTGTTTTTTAGCGCCCCGATATGGATAACCATATCAACTTCTTCGGCGCCATCGGCGACTGCTTCTGCAGTTTCAAAAGCTTTCACAGCGGTAGTAGTGGCCCCCAGCGGAAATCCAATCACCGCACAAACTTTAACTTTACTTCCGGCCAGCTCCCGAACTGCCGTTTTCACATAAGAAGGGTTAATACAGACCGAATAAAATGAGTTCTCCAGGGCTTCCCGGCACAGTTTTACTATGTCTTCCCTGCTTGCTTCCGGCTTAAGCAGGGTATGATCAATATAGCCGGCCATCCTTTCAGACATCTTGTTCACCTTCCTTTATTACTTACCCCTCACGATCAGCGCATTTTAACTTACTTTATGTCACCTATGATCAGGGGCGGCACTTCAAATGGTTCATCCTGAAACTCATAGGCAGAGAGAATCATATTTTGCAGATCACTGATCCTTTCATGATCTTCAATCCCTGTGTTTCTAGCAGGCTCTTTCTCCGGGCCGGTATGGATATGGGCAAGGATATCGCCCTGTTTGACCATTGCGCCAAGTTTCTTTTCCACGGTCACTCCCACAACCGGATCAATAAGCGAATCTTTCTTTTCCCGGCCGGCGCCCAGTTTCATAGCGGCCTGGCCTATAGCCTCCGCTCTTAAGCGGCTGACATATCCTTCAACCCTGGATTTTACCGAAACTTGCTTTTCTGCGCGCGGCATAAGGGATAAATCTTCAACAATCAGCGGATCACCGTTTTGATTCTGAATCATTTCCCTGAACTTTAATAAAGCAGCCCCGTTATCAAGTAATTTCTTTAATGTGGCTTTTCCTTGTTCAGGTTGAGAAACTTTGCCAGCCAGGCTAAGCATCCAGCCGCCTAATGTGAGGCAAAGTTCTTCTAAGTCGGGCGGGCCTTCGCCACGCAGAGTAAGAACCGCTTCCTCTACTTCTAAGGCGTTACCAACTGCCCTGCCCAGCGGCTGATCCATGTTAGTAATAACAGCTGCCATTTGCCGACCGTCCATTTTACCCGTCTCGACCATGATCCGGGCTAATTCAAATGCGCTGCAATGATCTTTTATAAAAGCACCGTCGCCAACCTTGACATCAAGAACAATCCCATCAGCGCCGGCAGCAAGTTTTTTACTCATTATACTGCTTGCAATCAGCGGCATGCTTTCTACTGTTGCTGTTACGTCACGCAAAGCATAAAGCATTTTATCAGCAGGAACCATTTCGATAGTCTGACCGGCCACTGCTGCACCAATATTTTTTACTGCTGTTTTAAATTCATTTAGGGTCAGTTCTGCACAAAAACCGGGTATAGATTCCAGCTTGTCGAGAGTTCCCCCGGTATGACCCAGTCCACGACCGGATAACTTAGCCACCGGGACTCCGGCAGCGGCGACAAGGGGGACTACAACAAGGGTGGTCGTATCACCTACCCCACCGGTACTGTGTTTATCTATCTTAACACCTGGAATATCTTTTAAGGAAATAGTATCACCGGAATTAACCATTGCCCGGGTCAGGTGTGTTGTTTCTTCTTCGTTCATGCCCCGGAAATAGACGGCCATAGCCAGGGCGGACATCTGGTAATCGGGAATTATTCCCTGCACATACCCGGCAATCAGATGCTCAATGTCAGAGCAGGTCAGGGGATACCCATCGCGCTTCTTTAAAATCAATTCTGAGACAATCATGACAGCACCAGCCCTTTTTAAAACATTTATTGCTTGATCAGCCATTTGTCAAAACATCTAGAACCTTCAACTTCGGACCTGATAAATAAGAATTATTTATAGTGGTCCTGGCTCCTTTTTAATAAATTGTAATCATATCGGCAAAGTTGTTAAAAGTAGCTTCTCCGATACCACTAACATCCATAATTTCATCTTTGGCAGTAAAAAAACCATGGCTTTCGCGATGATCAACGATTTGGCCGGCCCGGACATCACCAATCCCGGGCAAAGCTGTAAGTTCGGAAGCACTAGCCTGATTAATATTGATCAGAGTAGTTCCCCCGCTTGCAGAGGATTTCTGTTCCTCTCCAACCTGCGGAACATGAACCTGTTCCCCGTCATAAATGGGCCTGGCCTGGTTCAAAATTTCACGGTCCGCTTCATCCATAAAACCGCCGGCCATTTCTAAAAGTTCATAAACCCTGGAGCCTGCAGGCATTTCATACACACCGGGATTTTCCACAGCCCCAACCAGGTGAACGGAAATCATCTCCGCTTCTTCCTCGACGGAGGGTCCCTGGACTTGATCAGAATCGTTCAGGGTTATCTCCGGGCCGGGAGTTAAAGAATCCACCGCCCGCCATACTCCTCCCACAATTAACAGTAATACCAGCACTCCCAGAATTATTTTTTCCCGTAGCCCTGTCTTCCCCTCCATCAGAACATCTCCTCATCAATTAACTCGGATAAAGCTATAATACTTCGCCATAATAATCGTATTCCCTTGTTTTTGCCCATAATTAAGCCCGGCACTCAGCTTTCCTGATTACCGGGCTTGTAATATTATTCAATCTGTTCAGTAAGGACACTAATTGTTTTCTTTTTTTTCAGTTCCTTTTTCTTCTTCACCTTCTTCTTGTGGAACATTAATTCCCTGGACATTAATGTTAATCGCTTCCACAGTTAAACCGGTTGTTTTCTCAACATGATCGCGAATTTGCTTTTTCAATTTGTCTGTTGAATCAACTATCGATTTACCATACTCCACAATTACATTCAATTCAATAGAGATTCTGTCTTCATCAACATCTACTCTAATCCCTTTAGTCATATCACGACGGCCCAGTCTTTCGGCTATACCACCGACAACACCGCCACTCATTCCAGCTATACCAGGGACATCACTGGAAACTATACTTGTTATCACCGCAATGACATCTGAAGAGATCCTGATGCTATCTCCTTCTTTTGCCGGATCCGGTTTTAATACAGCATCATCGGCTCCACCTGTTTTCCCTGCTTTTCCTTCTTTAGCTTTTTTTTCTTCTTCACTCATCTTGTTTCCTCCTTTTAAAAGTATGATTCTGGTTTATACGAATATCAACCTAGTTATTAACCTATTCTCTGTATCACTTTGGCAATTTTCCCTGAGGTATTTTCGAAGTAAACATACAAGGCTTTTTTAACTTTTCTTACTATACTTTATAATTTATTGTATAGGCTGGCTGGGGGTTTGTCAAGCAAACTACCCGAATTTTAAAACAAATTCATATTTCTTTAAAGTTTGTTGAAATACTATCAGACAACGATATTGACCAGACGCCCGGGTACAGCAACAGCCTTAATAATCTCTTTGCCGGCAAGCAGCTCACTAATCCTATGGTTATTGCGCGCCTCTTCGATCAACTGCTCTTCCGAATACTCTGTCGGCACAGTAATCCTGCCCCGCACTTTACCATTAATCTGAACCACTACTTCAACCTGATCAACCTGGAGCATTCCCGGTTCATAGTGCGGCCAGTGCTGACGATGGACGCTCTCGGTAAAACCGAGCAGGCTCCATGATTCCTCGGCAATATGTGTAGCAAACGGAGCCAGCAAAACAACCATTTTCTCAAGGGCATCCCTCAAAACAGCCCGGTTGTATTCCTGGTTATCCATGGACTGCCGGTAAACATAGATTGCGTTGACCAATTCCATAATCGCGCTTATCGCCGTATTGAAATTAAAACGCTCTTCGATATCATGAGTTACTTTTTTAATCGCCGCATGAACATTGCGCTGTAAAGTGGTTTCATTTTCACTCTGATGATCGGTTTCTTTTGCTTTGACTAATTCCTCTTTGGATTCATCTATTAAGCGCCAGACCCGGCGTAGGAAACGGTGGCAACCCTCAACACCCTGGTCATTCCAATCAAGGTCTTTTTCCGGCGGAGAAGCAAACAGTATGAACAGGCGGCCAGTATCAGCCCCATAGGTGGCCACAATCTCATCCGGCGTGATTACGTTGCCCTTCGACTTGGACATTTTTGCCCCATCTTTATAAACCATTCCCTGGGCCAACAAGCGGCTGAAAGGTTCATCACATTTAATTAATCCTGCGTCATACAGCACCTTGGTAAAAAAGCGGGCATAGAGCAAGTGCAGCACGGCATGTTCGATACCGCCAATATATTGATCAACGGGCATCCAATAATCAACCTCTTCTTTATCAAAGGGCGCGGTCGTGCTGTTTGGGCTGGCATAGCGCAGGAAATACCATGAAGAACAAATAAAAGTATCCATTGTATCAGTTTCACGCCGGGCCGGGCCACCACACAGGTGGCAGGAGGTCTGGATAAATGCTTCGTTATTAGCCAGGCTGGGCACCTTGTTGCCGGAGAGTTCAACTTCCAGGGGCAGCTCTACCGGCAGTTCCTCTTCGGGAACCGGGAGAGTGCCGCAATTATCACAGTACTTTACCGGAATAGGTGCGCCCCAGTAACGCTGGCGCGAAATCAACCAGTCCCGCAGGCGGTAAGTAACCCTGAAATCACCCTGGCCCTGTTCTTCCAGGTAGGCGGTTACTTTTTTAATGCCTTCGACGTCACTCAGGCCGCTAAAAGAACCCGAATTAACCATATAACCTTCACCGGCATATGCTTCCTGCATATG
>SKPU01000096.1 GCA_007119335.1 Syntrophomonadaceae bacterium | reverse complement strand
TCTGTTAAGCATTATGCCTTGACAGAGGTGGATATGCTCGAGAAATTAAACAGGATTAATTTACTCTATGATTTCTACGCGCCCTTGCTTACAGAACGTCAGCAGGAAGCTTTGCATTTGTACTTTAGCGAGAACTATTCTTTGGCTGAGATCGCCGGAGAATATAAGACAAGCAGGCAGGCAGTTTATGATCTTATCAAGAGGGCCCTGGAGTCTATCGAGAATTTTGAGGAAAAGCTTGGGCTTTACAAAACATTTAATTATCAGCAGAAGCTTTTGGCAGAGGCAGATCAACTGCTGGAACAGGAAAATTTAAAAAAGGAAGAATTAAAGCGATTGCAAAAGATAATCGCAGATCTTCGCTCCAGCAGCGAACAGTAGGAGTGAAATTATATTATGTTTTCAAACCTGGGTGAAAAACTGCAGAATACGCTTCGCCGGCTCAAAGGCAAAGGTAAGTTGAATGAAAAAGATGTAGACGCGGCGATGCGGGAAATCAGGTTAGCTTTACTCGAAGCTGACGTAAACTTCAAAGTGGTTAAGGATTTCGTGGCTGCAGTGCGCGAGAGAGCAGTGGGGCACGAAGTTATGAGCAGCCTTACTCCCGGTCAACAGGTTGTAAAAATTGTTAATGAAGAGATGACCAGGTTGATGGGTCAGGAGCAGAGCACCCTTAGTTCCTCCAAGGGGCAAACCTCAATCATGATGGTCGGATTGCAGGGTTCAGGTAAGACGACTACTGCTGTTAAGCTGGCTTCTCATTTGAAACGTGAGGGGCGGAACCCTTTCCTGGTTGCTGCCGATATTTACCGACCGGGTGCGGTTAAACAGCTGGAGGTCCTTACTGAATCAATCGGTGTTAAGTCGTACAGCAATTTAGAAGAAGATCCCGTCAAAATATGCAGCGAGGGCTTAAAAATGGCTGAACGCGAGGGTTGTGACGTCACAATCATCGATACGGCGGGACGTTTGCATCTAGATGATGAAATGATGTCTGAAATTACCGAGATAAAAAACACCATCAATCCCGATGAAGTTTTATTGGTGGTTGATGCAATGACCGGACAGGATGCAGTTAATGCCGCGTCTTCATTCCGGGAAGCAGTTGGATTAAGCGGAGTTATTTTAACCAAACTTGATGGCGATACTCGCGGTGGAGCGGCTTTGTCAGTCCGGGCAGTGACCGGATGTCCTGTAAAATATGTCGGAGTTGGTGAAAAACTGGATGCCCTTGAACCTTTTTATCCGGATCGGATGGCTTCCCGTATTTTGGGGATGGGCGATGTACTTTCCTTAATTGATAAAGCGGAAGCGTCTATAGATCAGGATAAAGCGAAAGAAATGGAACAGAAGTTGCGTAAACAGCAGTTTACATTAGATGATTTTAAAGATCAGATCGCTCAGCTGCGCGGAATGGGTTCTTTAGAAGAAATCATGAATATGCTGCCTGAAGCCGGCAATCTTCCCAAAGAAGTTAAACAGATGTCGATGAATGAAGACAACTTTAAGCGGGTTGAAGCAATTATCGGGTCGATGACAAAGGGTGAGCGTCAAAACCCTGCAATATTGAACAGCAGCCGCCGGCGCAGGATTGCCATGGGCAGCGGGACCACCGTTCAGGATATCAATCGATTGATCAATCAGTTTAACCAGATGCAGAAAATGTTTAAACAAATGGGAGCCGCAGATAAAAAAGGGGCTTCGAAAAAAATGAAAAAAATGAAGAAGAGATTTCCGTTTTAAAGACAACCCGGATAGCTTATTCCGGTTAACATAGATTAGGAGTTTAGTTAAAATTACGGAGGTGAACATCATTGGCAGTACGCATAAGATTAAAGAGAATGGGTGCAAAGAAAAAGCCTGCATACCGAATTGTGGTAGCAGATAATCGCTATCCACGGGACGGGCGCTTTATTGAGGAAATCGGTTATTATAATCCTACAACCGAACCGACAACGTTTGAGGTCGATGCAGAAAAGGTTCAGCAATGGATTTCAAAGGGAGCAAGACCCTCGGATACTGTTAGGGCCCTTTTAAATAAAGCCGGTTTGAGTTAGTAGTTCTGCAGGGAGGTCGGTTTAAATGAAGCAGCTACTGGAACATTTGGCTAAAGCTTTAGTTGACGAGCCGGACCAGGTAGATGTTAAAGAGATTGAAAGTGATCGATTAATAATCCTTGAGCTGCGGGTTGCCGAAAAAGATATGGGAAAAGTTATCGGTAAGCAGGGACGGATAGCCAAGGCTATCAGGACAGTTGTCAACGCAGCGGCAGCGAATGAAAATAAACGGGTAGTTGTTGAAATTGTCGAGTGAAAATGAAGCGGTTATCGGTAAAGTTATAGCTCCACATGGTGTTGATGGACGGGTCAAGGTTTATCCATTTTCTGATTTCCCTGAACGGGTTCACTACCTGGAAGATGTTCATCTGGAGTTAGAAACAGAGCGAAAAAAATATATTGTGGAAAAAACCAGTATCCATGGTCGTTTCTGGTTGATTAAACTGCAGGGTATTGATACAAGGGTTCAAGCTGAAAAGCTTCGGGAAAGCAATATTGTGATTTCGCTGCAAGAAAGGGTTTCTCTGCCGGAGGATGCATACTATCATGATCAGTTAGTTGGCCTGGAAGTTTACAGCACAGATGGAGAATTATTGGGTCACATCACCGATGTTGTTTCAAACGGTGGTCATGATCAACTCCTGCTTAAAAGAACTGGCCAGGAAAAGAAGGAAAGCTTTATACCGGCGGTTAAAGAATTTGTCAGAGAAATTGATTTATCTGCAGGGATTATGATTGTTAATTTGCCGGAAGGATTGCTTGATTTATAAGGGAGCCGATTAAGATGAAGATTGACCTGGTTACAATTTTCCCCGGGATTCTGGAAGGTCCTTTTAAAGAAAGTATGATTAAAAGGGCTATCGATCAGGGTTTGGTGGAAATTAGCCTGGTTGATTTAAGGGATTATACTCATGACCGGCACCACCAGGTGGATGATACCCCTTACGGTGGAGGTAAGGGCATGATCTTAAAACCGGAACCGCTCTTTGAGGCAGTGGAAGATCTTAAGGCTAAAACAAATGAGGAACATCCATGGGTCATTCTGTTGACCCCCCAGGGGGAACGATTGAACCAGCAGTTAGCCCATGACCTGAGTTGTAAGAAGCACTTAATCTTAATTTGTGGACGTTATGAAGGTGTAGATGAAAGAGTACGCACTGCTTTAGTGGATCAGGAGATTTCAATCGGTGATTATGTGTTGACCGGTGGGGAACTCGCATCTGCTGTACTGGTTGATGCTGTAGTTCGATTATTACCCGGTTTTTTGGCAGAAGAGGCTTCAGTGAATGAATCATTTACAGAACCATTGCTGGAGCATCCTCATTATACGCGTCCTCCTGTCTACCGGGGGATGGAAGTGCCGCCGGTTTTAATGTCCGGGAATCATGCTGAAATAGCACGTTGGCGAAGAGAACAGTCGGTTAGAAGAACCTATGAGCGGCGTCCAGATTTATTGGACACGTCAATTCTTATGCCGGAGGATGAAATTATATTGAACAATATAAAGAAAAAAGAGTCTTAAAAATAAGCAGGTATGCAATAATTATCCACTGAGTGAAGGAGGTATTTAAGTTGGATTTAGTAAAAGAAGTCGAAAAGCGAAATATGAGAACTGATTTGCCGCATTTTATTCCCGGAGACTCGGTTAAAGTGCATGTTAAAGTTATCGAAGGGGCCCGGGAGAGAACTCAGGCTTTCGAAGGGGTTGTAATTAGGCGCCAGGGGAGCGGAATGAGAGAGACTTTTACTGTCAGACGAGTATCGTTTGGGATCGGAGTAGAAAGGATCTTTCCTATTCACGCGCCTTCAGTTGATCGGATTGAAGTTGTCAAAAAAGGCCGGGTTCGGCGGGCGAAACTCTATTATTTACGGAAGCGCAAGGGTAAGGCGGCACGTATCAGAGAACGCCGATAAGTTATAATACGGGGATGATCTGATTTGAGTAGATGGAGTGAGCTGTGGGATTGGACAAGATCAATCCTGGTTGCGGTTATACTTGCTTTATTAATCCGGATGTTTTTGTTTGAAGTGTTTGTTGTTGAGGGTAGATCTATGGAGCCAACCCTTGCTGCAACAGAGCGCCTGATGGTTAATAAACTGGTCTACAATTTTGATGATCCTAAAATTGGAGATATTGTTGTTTTTGAGTATGAACCCGGCCGGGATTTCATAAAAAGGGTTGTCGCAGTAGAGGGTGATAAAGTTGAAATCAAAGATAGCCGGGTTTATCTCAATGGTGAAGCTCTGAAAGAACCCTATCTTGCTTCCAATATGGAAATGCACGACTATGAAAAGAAAGAAGTTCCGCCCGGTTATCTGTTTGTAATGGGTGATTTTCGTCAAAACAGTATGGATTCCAGGGATCCACGGGTGGGCTTTGTTTCCGAAGAATATCTTAAAGGCCGGGCATTCCTAATATTCTGGCCCCCGTGGGAAGCACGGGTCATTAGTTCTGAGGCTGAAAAACCGTGACAAAGGGACAATGGTATCCGGGAAGTATGTCCAAAGCAGTTGATCAACTACGCCAGGATTTAAAGTCTGTTGACCTGGTTTTTGAACTTCTGGATGCCCGTATTCCTAAAAGCAGCAGAAATCCAATTTTTTCTGAATTACTGGCGAACAAAAAACACCTGGTACTACTACATAAAGCCGATCGGGCTGAAGATGAAGTCACTGAGCGATGGCGTTTATTCTATGAGA
>SKPU01000250.1 GCA_007119335.1 Syntrophomonadaceae bacterium | reverse complement strand
GGTAAATGTTGCTCCCGCAGTTGTGGAAAGGGCGGTAGAAATTTTAGAAAGATTTCAGGGTTGTGTGGCTTTGCTTCCCGGGAATCATGATTATTATGAGCCTTATGGATCACTTTGGCAGGTGCTGCAGCAAAAAAGCTTTGAAGAACTGGTTTTGCTTAACAGAATGCAGCCTTATCCACTGCATGAATACGGGATCGAAGCGGTTCTTTACCCCGCGCCGTGTGATCAAAAGCATTCAACCGAAAACCGCCTCGGTTGGATCGCGAATTTGGATGAAAGGCCTGCCGGCCGCTGGCATATTGGTGTCGCCCACGGCACGGTAAGAGGTATCTCCCCCGATTTTGAGGATCAATATTACCCTATGGACGCAGAAGAATTGGTTTCCTTAAAGATGGATCACTGGTGCCTGGGCCATACCCATGTTCGCTATCCTGATCTTGACGAAACAGAGCGGCAAACCTTCATATATAGCGGTACTCCCGAACCGGACGGTTTTGATTGCCGGCATGATGGAAATGCCTGGGTAACTAAACTCGATGATACAGGTAATGATGTGAGTCGTTCGATAAGAACCGGGCGTTTCCGTTTTTGGGAAGTGCACAGGCAAATTCAGAGCAGGACAGATTTAGAAAGGGTGCACCGGGAATTGATTTCGACAACAGGGGGCGAAAACAGCCTGGTCAAGCTAAAACTGAGCGGAACTTTGCCTGAAGCTGATTATGAAACCCGGATATCTCTTTATGATCATATCAGAGATGCCTTGCTCTATTTGGAAATAGACGACAGCGCATTGGCAATAGAAATAACTCCCGAAGTGATTTCTTCAAACTTTCCCGAAGGTTCTTTCCCCCATCGTCTGTTAACCAGGCTGGCTGAAAAAGATGATCGGGAAGCTTTACAAGTTGCTTATCGCCTGGTTGAAGAGGTGAAACAATGATTATTAAAAAAGTACGCCTTGCCCCATTTGGAGGAGTTGCTAACCAGGAATATTCATTTAAGAAAGGCTTGAATGTACTCCTAGGCCCGAATGAAGCAGGGAAGAGCACTTTGATTAACGCAATATTTGCTGCCCTGTTTATCCCCCCTGATGTTAGAAAGAACAGTGACGACTGGAAAAAATTTTTGCAAAATTTTCTCCCCCACCCTCAAGGGGATACAGCCCGGGTTGAGATTGAATTCGAGAACGCTGAAGGTTGCTATCAAACCTATAGCTGTACCTGGGGTGAGAGCAGAGAAGAGTGCCTGGTTATAGATGACGGCATCGAGATCAACAAACCTGAGGAAATCCGTCAGTATTTAGAAAAGAGCCTTCGGTTTGGGCGCGGGACATACCAGGGGGTTCTTTTTGCCCGCCAGGAGGAGATGAATCAGACTTTTAAACGGCTTAAAAATGATCCCGAGGCGACCAGGACAATTTCCGGTTTGCTTCGTTCAGCGTTTTTTGAAGCCGGTGGGGTTTCCCTTGAACAGCTTGAATCAGCGATAGATAAAGAATATGAACGATTGCTCCAAAACTGGGATTTAAAGTTAGACGGGCCCCGCGGGGGACGCGGCATAAGCAATCGTCACAAGCGTGGAGTAGGGGAAATATTAACAGCTTATTACCATAAAGAAGAACTAAACAAGAAATTAAGAGAAACCCGGTCTGCTGAAGATCAAATTACTGATTTAAACAAACAACTCGCTGAGTGCAGTAAAGATTATGAACAAACGGTGAGCCGGCTTAAGGAAATGGAAAAATTAGAAGATGACGTTAGACAGCGCAGCAAACTTGAACCCAGCCTTGAGTCTGTCAGGGGCAAAGAAACTAACCTCAAAAAAGTGATCAATGAATGGCCCAGGATTGAAGAAAGGGTCCAGGGTTTGGAAAGAAAGAAGCAAGAGCAGGAAGTTCGGCGCGGGCAATTACAAAAAGAACTACAGGAAGCCGAAGCAGTTATAAGCGCCCGTCAGCAAAGGGATCTCCTTCAGCGGGTCGAGCCCCTGCAGGAAGAAATTGAAAAAAATGAATCTGCCCTCAAAGATCTGCCTCCGCTTTCCAAGGATGATTTGAAATATCTTGAACAGCAAAAACAAGAAGAGGCCAGGCTGAAGGCAGTAACCGAGGCTATGAAATTAAAGGGTTCTATTCAAACCAAAAAACCTTTAGATTTAAACATAACTTCAGGATTGGATCAGCCCCGCAAACTTTCGGTGGAAACCGAAGCTGCCCTTGAAGGAGCCGGGCGGTTAATCCTGGAAAGTGTTGATTGGATCATAAATATTCAGTCCGGCAATGAGGATGTAGAGTCCTTAATAGAACGCTCCGGCCAGGTGCGGGAAGCATATACAGCAAAGCTTGAAGAATCTTCCCTTGCCGATCTCAGTGAAGCCCGTTCGGTAATGGCCAGGCGTGAACAGCTGGAAAAATCGCTGGAGAGTAACCGGATCAGGTTGGAGGAGCAGCTAAAAGGCTGGTCGATGAGCGAACTAAAAGCAGCTGTAGCTGATTTAGACCCTGATAAGGCGGTTCGTGAACCGGAGAAAATTAAGCATGATATCGATGAGATCAAGGTGTCCTCAAACACCTTAAAATATGAAAGTGAACAGGAAAAAGCTAAGCTTGAAGCATGGACAGAAGAGTATGAAAGTATCGATAAAGCAATGGAGACCCAGCTAGCATTCAGGCAGCAGGCTGTTGAATTTGAGCAGAAACTAGAGCAGCTTGCACCGCTACCTGATCAGTATTCGACGGCGGATCACTTCTTTGAAGTTTTAAAAGAACTAAGGAAAAAGAGTGAGGGTTATAAAGATCGCATTGTCGAGCTAAAGGCAGAATTGATCGAGGTACAAAACCGGATGCCCGATCAGTCAACAGAAGAGCTGGAAACAGCCCTCAACCTTGCCGATCAGCAGCTTGAACAACTCAAGCGCAAGGGGCAGGCGATTAAGCTGGTCAAAGAAGAATTCAATGCCCTTAAAAACGAATTAGATACAGACACTTATCAGCCCCTGGTTAAATCTTTTACTTATTACCTTAGCCTGGCAACGGGCCACCGCTACACCGTTGCAGATCTGGAAGGCGCCCTGCCTGGGGAAATTACCTCGGCAGAGGGGAAAACTTTGCCCGTGCAGCTGTTATCGGCCGGAACGACCAGCGGAGCAGCCCTTGCGCTGCGGCTGGCAATGGCAGAGTACCTTCTCAAGGAAGCAGAAGGCTTTTTGATCATGGATGATCCACTGGTTAACCTGGATCCGGAAAGAAAGCAGTCAGCGGCCCTGGCCATAGAAGAGTTCGCCCGTGAGAAACAATTAATTATTGCAACTTGCGATCCCGCTACGGCAGAACTGTTAGGCGGAAATGTTATTTCAGTATAAGATTGTAATGGGCAGTGATCTGTAATACAACTGAAAGGAGAGGCTTGTGGACAGAGAAAAGTTACAGCAGTTAAGTTACTGGTTGGGTTTTGTAGGAATCATAACAATTATTGGAGGGGCATTTACTGCTCTTGCCGGACTCTTTGCTTTTATAATCGGAGCAATCCCTGGTATTGTAGCCATTATACTGGGAGTAAAGCTGCGCAGCGCAAAGCAATATGCAGATGCAGTGCTTCAGGAAAATAACGGGGAAAAATTCCCGGGCAGCTTCGACATGTTTATAGATGACTTAAATACTTATTTTAAAATCCAGGGCATATTAATTCTTGTCAGCCTGGCTTTAACAGTATTTGGAGTAATAGTTGGCGCCATAGCTTTTTATTTTTATAGTTTTCAAGTATTTTAGGCTGTTATTATATAATAATACTTCGATAAGGAGGCGTTGGAATGTGGAATAAAAGGTAAGAAAGGAGGCGGGTTAGGATTGGCAGAGGGCCTTTTCGGAGAGAATCTGCTGGAAAATGTGCAGGTCTTAGCAGCTCAAGGAAATATTAAGTGTGTCAGAGTGGAAGTGATTGGCACTGTAGAAAGAGCAGTGATCGGTTGTTATGGTCAGGATAAGAGAGGTTAACGATTACCAGGAGGCGTTCAGCTGCCTGGGCATTTTGAGCCAGCGCGATAGTAAACCGGTTGCGTACCTGCCTGCATGTAACTCAGGGTTAAAGAGAGGGCCATCTTAAAGGAAGGCAACTGCAAGAAGGAGCTGTAGTTTTTGCCGAGGAATTTGTAATTGAAGTGATTCTGGGGTCAATAGCACGGGGAGCTTGCCTCGGAAAAAGATCTTCCCTTGTTTAAAAAGACAACTAAGCACTATGGTTACGAGTCAGATTTCAAGTTTGACTGTTTATTTGTACTTAACAGAGGTGTATTAATCTTGCTTGACTAATCGGAGGAGGTTTAAAATGTTCAAAGTTTTGGAGCAAGGTGATTATGAACAGGTGGTTTATGGTTACGACAAAGCTTCTGGATTAAAGGCCATTATTGTTTTGCATAATACCGCGCTGGGCCCCGGATTTGGCGGGACCCGCATCATGAAATATGCAAGTGATCAGGATGCACTAATTGATGTGTTAAGGTTGTCAAGGGCAATGACTTACAAAAACGCAGCAGCGGGAATTGATTTTGGCGGTGGAAAAGCTGTAATTATTGCTGATGCCAGGAAGGAAAAAAATGAAGATCTTTTAAGAGCGTTTGGAAAACTGATTAATACTTTGAATGGAAGCTATATTACCGGTGTGGATATTGGGACTACCGAAGAAGATATGGTCATCATTTCAAAAGAAACGAAGTGTTGTGTGGCTTTGCCGGAATCTTACGGTGGGGTAGGCAGCACTTCCGCAGTTACCGCTTACGGGGTTTTCCATGGTATAAAG
>SKPU01000241.1 GCA_007119335.1 Syntrophomonadaceae bacterium | reverse complement strand
CGCCAGGCGATAACTCTTAATCCCCTGCCCGAGACAGGATCATCAAACCACTGAGGTTCAAGCGCTTGATATATCTCATCAGGATCCTTCTCAAAGTTAATGAGAAACAGCTTTTGCATGGGATCAACACTGAGACTGAAGGGTAAATATAGCATTTTGCCCCCTCCTTAGTCAGATAAAGGGACCCGGTACCCTTTTTTAACTGATTATACTACATCTTCTATAAACAAAACGGATAATTCCGGGTCACATAAAAATATTTTATCGCAATACCTGTTCATAAAATCAGGAGCGAGCTTAAGACAATTAACCGCAGCGGTCTTTTTAAAAAGCATCACTGATAACTTAGATTAAGGCTTTGCGCTTGATTGTAATTACAACCACCCACAAAACCACCCTTTCGGGTGGTTATTTCTGTTCAAGGGCGGGATAACATGTAGGTGCAAGATGAAATGAAACAAAAAAGGAGGTTTCACAAGATGGCAGACAAGCAGGATTTGGGAGCAGCAAGGGCCCCGCGGACACTTGGAGTATTCAAAGAACATGAAGCTGACTGGATGTTGATGAGGACTTTAGAGTACATGAATTTTAATGCAGCAGAAATTGGTGAATGTTTTTATACCGCCCGCAAAATTGATGAAAAAGAAGCTGAAAGTTGGCCAAAAGAATGGAGTGAACTGGCAGAAAGGGTGGAAGCTCAAGGGGATGAAGCGATGGCAAAAGATGAAACTATCAGTGCCAGGAGTGCTTATTTAAGGGCAAGCAATTATTACAGGGCGGCGGAATACGGTTGTGTGCCTTCACATCCACGTTACGAAGAGCTATGGGTTAAAAGTGTAGCTGCTTTTCAGAAAGCCTGCCCGCTTTTTAACCCGCCGATTGAACCGGTTAAGATTCCTTTTGAAGATACTCATCTACCGGGTTATTTTTGGAGACCTGACAATAGCGGTGCTAAGCGCCCAACTCTTTTTCTGGCTGGCGGAAACGATGACACAATTGAAGAAGACTTGATGATTATTGGTAAAGCGGCTATAGAACGAGGTTATAACTTTTTTACCTTTTCCTATCCCGGCCATCGCAATGCCGTGCACACCGATTCCCGCCAGGTTAAACGCTTTGATTACGAAGTCCCTTTCAAGGCAGCTTTTGACTACCTGGAAGGCCTGCCCGGAGTAGATGAAAGAATTGCTCTTGTTGGTTTTAGCGGAGGCGGTTATGTTGCCCCCAGGGTAGCTATACACGAAGAAAGAGTAAAAGCGGTAATAGCCAATAACCCGATGATTGACTATGCCAGGGTTGCCGAGGCTTTGCTTGGGCCGATTATTGAGAAAATTCCCGGATTTTTGCTGAAATGGGCCATTGACAAGAAGCTGGAAAAAAAGCCTTTAATCAAGGCTTACATGGAGTACGGCTTGTGGACAACAGGATACTCCGACATGTCCCTATATGACTGGCTCACCAGCGAAGAAGCGCAAAGAGAATGGGCCCGTTTTAACATAACTGATGAATTGTATAAAATTAGCTGCCCGGCGCTTGCCCTGGTCGGGGCCGGTGAGGGAGAGGAAATGCTCAAGCAAACCCATGAATTTTACGATGCTATTTCTTCCAGCAACAAAAAGATGCATATTTTTACCCTGGAAGAAGATGGTTCACACGATCACTGCATGCTGGACAATAATTCCCGGATGCACCAGGTAATCTTTGAGTGGTTGAATGAAGTATTTAATTACTGCAGGAGAGATGAAGCCAATGAAATATGTGGAAATCAGGTTTAAAGACAGGATCGATAATAAGTGGGCTTCATGGTTTGACGGCTTGGAGCTTTTAGCCACCCCGGAAAATGAGAGCGTGATCCGCGGTAAAATCGAGGACTTTTCTGCCCTTTATGGGCTGATTGAAAAAATAAGCGGGCTTGGGTTGGAACCGGTTGCGATAAGGTATGAACAGATAGGTACAAATAAAAGCTTGCACAGTGGCTTTTTGAGAAGGGTTACATTGATCAGCCTTTGTTCATCTTTATTTGAGGATTTTCTGCATAGCCTTACCGGCGGCCCGGCCAGTTACGCGGCGGCCGACACGGCGCATCATCTTTTTTGAGCTACGGCTGGTGATAGTGGAAAATTCCCCTTTTTATCGGAAAACAAAATGGAATCAAGCCAGGCCACCAAGATATCGTATCACCCTTACAGGTAAACTTGTCCTTCCTTTTCTACTTCTAAAACATATTTTTTACTACAATCTTTGATGACCTCTTCATCGCGCAGTGGTCTTACTGTATGGGCATACGGCAACACATATACCACAGCTTGTGCCGTATTCATGCCAGATTGAATAACAAGCTTCAGGATCGATATTCCAGAGCGGTTTGCCGTTTTTGGCTGATTCGGTTAGTTCAATATTGTGGGGAATTGCTTTCCCGGGGCAGTTTTCGGCACAGATTCCACACTGCTGACAAAACTGTTTGACCAGGCCGTTCTCAGCAACCGGTGGACTTTTTTCAGGAAAGGCATCTACCGGGAAGCTGGTGGTTACCGCACCGAGACGAACCATGGGGCCGTACTGTTTCGTCAAGAGCAGCCCCATCCTCCCTATTTCACCTATTCCAGCAGATGCAGCTGCAGCAGGCAGGATCAGTTCGCTTTCGCCATCGATATGGGCACGGGCCTGATATCCAAGCTCATGCAAAAAGTAGCTTAAAGCCATGCCCATTAGCATTACCCGAACATAGCTTCTTGATGCTTCAATTAGCTCTTCCACGCGGGGGGCTTTTTCAATCTGCTCGCGATTCATCTCCACCGCGTAGATGAGAGAATTGCACAAAGGGTTTTCTACCGGCTTACCGTAACTGTCACCCCGGCCCCGCACCCGGTAGAAATATTCCAGGCCCAGGACGGCTGTACCAATTAAATCTGCACCGTAATCAAAAGCAATCTCTTGTAGTGTTCTTTTTATTTGAGCAAGGGATTCCATGCCGGCAGGGGAGCTGCAATCGGCTCTAAGGGATGCGTCCCGGTCCTGACCTGCGGCCAGTGGGCGAGTATCTTTTAAGAAGCGGAAGGCAGAATCAGCCCTGGCGTTTTCTATCAAGGTGCCATAGTACCTGCCCCCTGCTGCTTTACGGTAGCAGGCGTCTGTTTTTTCCAGCTTAGGCCGGTTTGAGTAGTAAGCCTTATAACGTTCTGTTCCCGGGACTAATTCCAGCCGTGAAAATATTGTGTCGCGTTCATCGAATCCGGTCATTTACTGGTCCCTCCGTTTACATGATTATAAAGTTGAAGGCCCTGCGCAGAAGCTGGAGCTTGCTGCAAACAGCAGTTTATCGGTTTATGACTGCAAATTTGTCACTCTGACCGGGGATCTCGACCTTAAACTGGTGATGACAGACAAAAAAAGTCTTAAAGACTTTCCTGATTTCAGCATATCCTGCCGTGCATCTTAAATAGCAGCGCAGGTTCCCGCTTTTTTAAGTTCATCAATAACTAAGTGCGGAAGTTGAGTTGTATGTTATGGGTTATCTTATATCAACAACAGGCCTATCCTTCTTCTTCTAAAATTGATAAAAAGATTTCCACCAGCTCCGGGTCAAACTGAGTACCGGAACAGTTTTTCAGTTTAGTCACGATTTCGTTTTTGCTCAGCGCTTTTTTGTAAGGCCTGCCGTTGATCATTACTTCATAAGCATCGGCAATAGCGGTTATCCTTGCCAGTATGGGAATCGCTTCTCCTTTTAGCCCCTGCGGGTAACCGCTGCCGTCCCAGTGCTCGTGGTGAGCCAGGATATCTTCGGCCACGTGGGCGAATTCATCGGTGGCCTTTGCAATACGGTAGCCTGTTTCACTGTGTTTTTTCATGGCTTTCCATTCAGCGGAGGATAGCGACCCCTTTCTGGTCAACATTTCTTCGGGAATGTTTATTTTGCCTATATCGTGCAGAGTGATCAAAAGGCTCAGGCGGTGCAGCTCAGAAGTAGGCAGACCCAGATTTTCACCAATCCTTTTTGCTGCTTCCTGCATATTGCGAGTGTGGGCTTCAGTTTCGTAGCTCTTTTCAGTAAGGGTCTGCAGGAGAGAGTTTACAATGGCACTCTTACTGCTGCGGCTTTCAGTCAGCTTATCCCTATACATGCTGCCTTCAGCTTCTCCTAGCACATCAAGCAGTTTTTGTTCAGCGCTTACTTTGATCGCTGCCCCTGTAGATAGGGAAAGGGGCACATTGTTGACCATTACCTTACGGCAGGCCTCTATAATTCTGCTGCTAATTTTCATGGCCTCATCATAAGGGGTTTTGGGCAGGTAGAGCACAAACTCGTCTCCGCCAAAGCGAGCGAGTATATCTTCATCACGGCAGACACTTTTTAGAATTTCTGCTGACCGCTTAAGCATTTCATCCCCGATATGGTGACCGTAGGTGTCATTGATCAGCTTCAGGCCGTTTAAGTCAGCCATGATGATGCTGATCGGCTGCTGTCTTTCAGTGTTTAACCTTTTCATTTCTTCTTCCAGGTAGTGGCGATTGTATAGCCCGGTCAGCTGATCGTGGAAGCTCATGTACTTAAGTTCAGCCTCATATTTCTTGCGCTCGGTAATGTCACGGAAACTCCACACGCGGCCGATTATTTCCTCGCTTAACCACTGCGGCTGTGAGTAGCGTTCCAGCAAACGCCCGTCGGCAAGTTCAATGATATCGAGGCTTTTATCCTCCGGACTGTTGTATAGTGCTCTGACTTTGGCAATAAATTCTTCGGGGTATGCCACTTTGTCGGTTACATGCCCCAACAGTTTTTTGTCTTCCCCTTCT
>SKPU01000247.1 GCA_007119335.1 Syntrophomonadaceae bacterium | reverse complement strand
TGATCCCGGAGAGTGAATATACCCACGAGATGGTGATCAGCAACCAGTTAAACGACCACCTGCCTAAATTTTTACGGGGCTGGAAGGCATTATTGAGCCGGAAGCTGCTGGTGGAAACCGTTATAAAATGCACTCCGCCCGGAGTGCTGGTAACCGGAGGAAAAGTTTTAACCCAAAAAGAACTGGACCATGAAGAGGAATTTGAATCGGGGGGCTTTATCTTCGATTACCACCGGCCGCCTGAAAATGGCATAGCGCTGGATAATTCGGGCAAAGACATCCTCGACGGCAAATTATAAGCCGGGCGTGCCGTCGCGGCAGAGGATGTCTTCGGGGACCGTTTTCCTGACCCCTCCCGGGAAGAATTAGCACCCATCTTCCCTTTGAAAGCAGACTACTTATTAATTTTCAAAACATATTGACAGTTTATCTAATGTAGTATATTATTATGGTCACTAAAATTGCGGTGAAAGTTATCTTAAAGCTTGATCCTGGCGAACCAGACCCGAGCGGGCAAAGTTGGTATTGTCAAGGCAAATTTGGAGGTTGATGGATGACTCTTGGAAATGAACATAACTTCATAAAACCCGAAGAACTTTTTCAAGCTTCATTTGACGCTATCCAGGATGGTATCTGTGTCCTTGATGCTAACCTGAATATCTTGTGGGCCAATCAGACCATGGGAAAGTGGTACAACCATGCTGGGCCCCTGCCCGGCAAAAAATGCTACGAGGCTTTTCAAAACCAGGAGACATCCTGTGCAAACTGCCCCTGCCAGGATGCGCTGCAGAATGGTGAACCGGCCGTAAAAAAGTTTCACTTTGCCCGGGAAGTTGGCCAAACCGGTTGGTTTGAGCTATATGCTTACCCATTAAAGAACGAGCACAGTCAGATCTACGGGGTAGTCGAAATCTTGCGCGATATCAATGCCCGCATAAAAATCGAAGAAGCTTTACAGTATCAATCCAGGTTTGAACATATGATCGCAGACATTTCTTCAACTTTTGTTAATACACCATCTGAGAAAATTGATCAGGCAATCGAGTACGCCTTAAAGCTGAGCGGAGAATTTTTCGAGGCTGACCGCTGTTATATCTGCCGCTTCAGTGAAGACAGTCTTTTCATGGATAATACCCACGAATGGTGCGCCGAAGGGGTTTCTTCCATGCAGGAAAGAAACCAGGGGTTTCCTCTTGAAAAAACCCCCTGGTGGGCAGAACAACTCCGCAGCGGGGCCCATGTTTACGTGCCGGATGTGGAAGTTCTGCCGCCGGAAGCAGATCAAGATAAAATAGATTTTCGGGCTGAGGGGACTAAATCGTTTTTGACGCTTCCGCTTCTCAAGGACGAAAAGGTGATCGGCATTTATGGGTTTAAGGCGGTTAGGGAAAAAAAAGAACTGACCGACCAGCAAATTGCCCTGCTCAGAGTTGTAGCTGACCTTATTGCCGGCGCCATCATCAAGTATGAAGCTGAAGAAGCATTAAGGGAATCAAAGAAAGACTACCGGGAGATCCTGGCCACCATGGAAGAGGGTTACTATGAAAGCGATTTGGAGGGCACGATTACTTACTGTAATGATGCAGCCTGCCGCCTCTTAGGGTATGAACCAGGTCAGTTGTCCGGAGTAAGTTACAGGCAATTATTTAAAGATCCTGAACTGGTCGGCAATAACTTTTTTGAGGTTTTTTGTAGCGGTTGTCCGGAAAGAGGTCTAATCCTGGAGATGTTCTGCAAAGACGGCACGGTCGGTTATGGTGAGCTTTCCATTTCGTTGATTAAGGATAAGGAAGGCCGCATAACCGGTTTTAAGGGTATCGGCAGGGATGTAACCGAGCGCAAACAATATGAACTGGGCCTGGAATATTTAAGTTTTAATGACCAGTTAACCGATGTATATAACCGCGCTTTTTTTGAGGCGGAGTTAAACCGCCTTGATAACGGTCGCGAATACCCGGTTACAATTATTTCAGCCGACCTTGATGGCTTAAAGATGGTTAATGATACCATGGGCCATGATGCCGGTGACAAGCTATTGCAGGGATGTGCTTACATTTTAAAAAAGTCCTTACGCCAGGCAGATATATTAGCCCGGGTTGGCGGGGATGAATTTGCTGCTATCCTGGCCAAAACCGATCATGAAACAGGAAAGCAAATCATCCGCCGGATCAGGGAAAACATCGAGCAATATAACCGGGATACAGAGGGGCTGACCCTGGGTATTTCCTTAGGGATTGCCACTGCTGAAAAAAGGGAGGATTCGCTGAAGGATCTTTTTAAGCACGCCGATGATATGATGTACCGCGATAAACTTTACAATAGGAGCAGCAGCCGGAAAAAAATCATCCAGAGCCTGCTCACTGCCCTTGCCGAGATAGATTACATTTCCAGCGGCCATGCCCGGCGCCTGGAGATACTGTGCCGGGCAGTCGGGGAAAAGATCGATCTTTCATCTCAGCAGTTGGCCAACCTGGCCCTTTTGGCCCAGGTGCACGACCTGGGCAAAGTAGGCATCCCTTATCACATTGTTTTTAAGCCAAGTCCGCTGAACGACGAAGAATGGGGGGTCATGAACAGGCACCCGGAAAAAGGGTACCGCATCGCTACTTTTTCGCCGGACCTGCCTACCGTGGCTGATTTAATTCTAAAACATCATGAACGCTGGGATGGAAGCGGGTATCCCCTGGGTTTAAGGAAAACCCTAATTCCGGTGGAATGCCGTATTTTAAATATTGTCGATGCTTTTGATGTCATGACCAACCAGCGTTCTTACAATGAGGTAAAGACCGTGGAAGAAGCGGTGCAGGAGCTGAAAGACAATGCCGGAAGCCAGTTCGATCCCCAGTTGGTCACTGTCTTCCTCTCGGTTTTAAAAGAGAGAAACTTATTAGAGAGCCGGGGGGGTTAGGGGACGGTAGTTGATGACATTTTGTCCCCGGTGTTATATTATATTGACTATGGATGATATCAAACTCCCCGGCGGAGATCGGTTTAGCCGCGACGACCGGGCAATTATAATTGAATTGAATGGTGCACGCAGGGTTTTAAGCACTTCCGCTCACAACGGAGGGTGCCGCGAAAACTTGAGCCACCTTTTCAATTACTGCGAAGTTTACGGGGCCATAGATGAGCGCTGTGAGATGCGCGCCCCGACCTACGACCGGCACCTCTCCATGCTTGCGGAAGAACTTGATTTAAATCCCCGTACCACGACCGGGTTGAGCACTGCAGCCAAAATGAAATACCTGAGGGTGCAAACAGAAAACTATACGGACTTTAGCGTAACCGTAATGGCCACCGGCGGGATAGATGCCAACGGCAGCAGGGCCGGTGATCCTGCGTTGTGGCATGAAAAGGACGGAACCCCCACTCCAGTAAAACCGGGAACGATTAACCTGATCATATTTATTGATGCCCACCTTTTGGAAAGAACCCTGACCCGGGCCCTGGTTACTGCTACCGAGGCTAAGACTGCAGCTCTGCAGGAAGTGCTTGCCCCGAGCTGTTACTCCCGCGGCCTGGCTACCGGTTCAGGCACTGACGGAACAATCATTGTCAGCAACTTAGAGTCGCCGGTCAGGCTTACCGATGCCGGGCAGCACAGTAAGCTTGGTGAATACATCGGGCGAGTGGTCAAAAACACGGTTAAAGAAGCGCTGACCGCTGAAAACGGCTTCAATGCTTATGCCTGCAGCAGTGTCTTGAGACGAACTAGACGCTTCGGGATCGATGAAGATAGCCTGTGGGAGTTTTTCCGGTCAATGGCACAATTCTGCGGGCAAGCTGGAAAGGGATCAGAAAAGCTTGACAAAAGGACCTTTCAGCAGCGCCTGGAACGGGTAAATAAAAACAGCTGCTTGATTATGCGGGCTTCGATCTATGCCCATCTCCTTGATCTACTGCACTGGCGCCTGGTCGATCCGGAGCAGGCGGCCGGGATGGCTGAAGAATTACTTAAAAGCGCAGCAGGGCAGGTTTTCGCTTTGAGTGGCCAGGCCGGAACTGATTTATCCCCCCGGGCCAGGTCCCCAGTTGATCAAGGCGGAGCTGAGCCGGCCGGTAGCGATAAATCAGGAAATGATCTGACCGGGCGGACCACGGCCGGGATCGATGTAGCTTTCCCGCCAGGGCCCGCGGTAAGCGGCAGAACATATGAAGAAGCTGCTGAAGAACTGATCAATTATTTAGGGCGCTGCTTAGCTTTGATTACAGCAAATCTGAAAGACCGCAGCAACGCGCAGGATTGAAATAGCCAGGCTGCAAGGCCAATTTCTTCCCCCTTTACTCTCACTCTCTCGCTGATAAGGGCAAGGCTTTCAAAACGTTTCGGCTAAAAAACCTGAAAAAGATACTTCTTGAAGCGAGGCACATATTTTAAATATTCAATTTTCACTGATCATATCATCAGCTGGACAGGTTGGAGAGCGGTCAATGAATATATTTTGACACCGAGGACCAGGCACTACTGCTGCCCGGGATAGAGAAATAAAACACTAACCGCTGATTACCGCCACAAATTCAGGTAAAACGTGGAAGCGGAGTTCAGCACCTACCTTGATGTTTTTTTCAGGGTGGATGTGAACCTGCAGGTCTACAGGGCCTTCTTTTGTATGAACTTCCAGGATAGCTTCTATTTCGTTGCCTCCGTAAATGGTCTCCCGGATTATTCCCCGGACATTGCCCTGCGGATCAAGCTCGAAGCTGTCGGGCCGGATTGATACTTTGACCTGCTGTCCCGATGGAAGGTTGTGAGTATGCGCACAGGGGATAGTGCCGATGGCGGTAATAACAGAGCTGTGATCGGGTGCGATGA
>SKPU01000156.1 GCA_007119335.1 Syntrophomonadaceae bacterium | reverse complement strand
ATTCAATTGCCCCATGAGGGCAAAACTCCTGGCAGCAGTAGCAGCGGATGCACCCGTTAAGATCCAGGTCAGGTATAGAATTTGCAAAATCGATAATCTGGGCCGGACAATGCTCATAGCAAACCCCGCAACCGGTGCAGAGCTTACTGTTAACCCTGGGATAAGGACGTCGGCCGATTAACAAATCCCTGACCCGGGCTACCGGTAAAAGCGCCGCCAGGCGGCCAATTTTACCGGAGGAAACCGGACCTTTATCAAAGTCTTTTACCCGGGCTTCGTCCAGGGGCAAACCTTCAATCTGAATTGCAGACAATTCCGACCCAAGAAGCTGCAATTCCCTGGCCGCTTGCAGGGTAGTTACTTCTGCAGGATGAAAACCGGTAACTGCTGCTGCTACAGTGTCCAGGGCAAAAGGATTAGTTGAAGCCATCAGCAGCCCCAACTGTCGAGGTCTGCCCTTGCGCGGCCCTGCCCCTTCCATAGCAACTACCGCATCAATGATTGAGAAAGTAGGCTTAACAGCCAGGCAAACATCAATTAAAAAACGAGAAAAATCACGAGCCATGGGATTTTCAAAATGATAACGCCCTTTGGTCAGACCAAAAACACAACCATATATGTTTTTAACTGCCGCAGTCATACCAGTCAAGGAATGAGTTTTCAGTTTAGCCATATTAAAAACCAGATCAACCTCCGCTAACTCAGCAGCCAGTTGAATGGTTCGTTTTTTAGTTCCTTTAACTTCATGATTTAGATTTTTAGAAAAAATTAAAGCTTCCGCTCCCGTTTCGGCAATAACCTGATCTATCCCACAAACCCGATGGGCTTTTTCCTGGGAATCACTACCCGGGCTGTCGCCTATGTATGCCTTGCCCCCTGCCTCCTCAATCAACTCAGTTGCTACTTTCAAAATCAGAGGGTGAGTAGTCACTGCATCCGAAGGCTGCGCAGCAGACAGCAGGTTAGGTTTGAGAAGGACTTTTTGTCCGGGTTTGACCAAATTGCTAATCCCGCCAAAAGGTTTGAAAATCTGCTGCATGCTTAAGCGAATTGTTTGCGAATGGTAGCGGATACATTTTGTCAGGGAGACCCTTTCCTGACCTTCTGAATCTGTCATCTGCACACTCCTCAACAATAGATCAGGGCATATTTTTGTCTACATAGACAGCCAGTTTTCCTAAAAAGTTGACATAACTACCCAGTTCGTTATCGTACCAACCAAAAATTTTAGCATGAGTAACCGGTATATTAATATCAGATGGTGCCTCAACACCATGCTGCTGCATGGTTGTGGTGTCAACCTTTATAAAGCCGGTGCGGCTGTGGGTTTCAACTCCTTCAATTACTATAGCTGCAGGATAACCAGCCAGGTCAGATGAAACATTTTGTTTCTCGCTATAGATGACCATCCCTTTTTGTGCCCCGGAAGCAGCTTTTTGATATATATCATTGATTAAATCCCGGGTTAAAAGTGGTTCTCCCGACTCATTTAACTCGGTTTTGAAAGTCACGTTAAGCATGATTAATGATGAGGTATTAACTGGGATGCGAACCGAATCAGCCATAAAACCGACATTCTTTATCGCAGGCATAATCTCTTCCAGGGCATCAGCAGCACCGGTGGTGGTTAAAATAATATTGTTAAAAACAGAACGTGTTTTACGCAAATCTGAAGCGCCGGCCATTGGCACACCATCAAGAATATTCTGGTTGTTGGTAGCTGCATGAACGGTAGACATTGAAGCAGTGATAATCTCAGTCGTTTCACGAGTTTCCATCAGCGGCTTGACCATGTGCGAAAGCCCGGTGGTGGTGCAACTGGCAGCAGAAAGAATGTGATGCGTCGCTGGGTCATACTTGTCATGGTTAATGCCGTACACAAACATGCAGCTGTCAGCGGGCATCTTTTGTGACTCATCGGTTATTTTAAAAGGGGCGCTAACAATGACTTTTTCAGCACCAGTCTCAAGATGCCCTCGCACACTGCCTTTAGGATGATCAGCCGGTGTGGTCGGATCAACATAACCTCCGGTACATTCAATGACCAGCTGCACTCCTACCCTGGCCCAGTTGATTTCCCTTGGATTTCGTGAACCGGTGGTTAACTTAATGGGGATACCATTGATGGTAAAAGTATCAGCTTCCCGATCAATAATTTCAATAGAACATTTTTTCCCGGAGTATCCATACAGGTAGTGATCCAAAGAACCGAATGTAGAGTCCTGGATCAGGTAATCGATGAAATCCTCCAGTTTTTTCCCTACCTTGCGACCGGTATTGATCACAAAATAGTCAAAATGACCAACGTTTAAATGATTCCACAGGGTAAGTTTCCCGATCCTCCCAGCACCATTGATGCCAAGCGCTTTTCTGCTTTGCAGGTAATTGCTCACAACGCTTCCCTCCATAATTGTTATCCTAACCAGTATATACCTTCACATTATTGAACATCTTATATAATAATTTTTAAACATACTTAACTGGATAACTGCCTGAAAAGATGCTGCCCAGTTTTCCATCGATCGATATAACATCTCCTTTGCGAATCACGTAATCATTAATCGTACATTGTTTTTGATGCTCATCAACGACCAGATCTTTGCAGTTTACAATACATACTTTCCCCAGCTTTTCGGCTGCCACGGCAGCATGCGAGGTGACCCCGCCCCTGCTGGTTACCAGGCCGTCACAAATAAATATCATCTGGATATCATCAGGAACCGTATCAGGGCGAATCAGGATGTGCTTTTGATCAGGATAAGCTTCTTGGTTACTGATCAAATCCTCCATATCAAAACTGACCAGTCCATTCAAGGCTCCTCCGCCAATGCCGATTCCCTTGCCTATAGTAGCCATCTCCTCAAAAGGTGTAGTAAAAACCGCTGTTTTTTCCTGTTCAATGATATTCTGTTCTCTGATTTGTAAAATATATAGATCCTTTGGATGATCAGACTCAAAGGTAAACTCTATTTCCTGATTGTTAAAACTGTATTCTTCAATTAACTCGGTAGCAATTTCACGTAACCGTTCATAGATTTCTGGAAAAGCAGATTCAAGTGAAATATCGCTTTCTCGACAATCATCTATCCGTTGGCTTTCGGAGATGGGTAAAGGATAAACAAGCCCTGCCACGATATCTTCTCCCTGGCTGCAAAGGGTAAAGTCACCATAGAGGTTAATACCTGGTTTTCTTAGCTTTGGATTATGGGTAAAAACAACCCCGGAGCCTGAACGTTTTGATCGATTACCCATAACCATTTTTTGAACAAGCACTGCAGTCCCCCATTCATCGGCAATCTGCAGGTGTCTACGGTATGCAATCGTCCGTTCTGAGGACCATGAATCAAATATATTACTAATGGCCTGCTTTAGTTGTTCGTAAGGATTATCAACGATAAAAACACCCTTTTCATTGAGAGTTTTTTTGTATTCAAGGGTTAGCTCTTTCATTTGCGCTGCGTTAAAATCTGATTTTAAATTGACCTCGTATTTATCTTTGACCCGGATCATCACTTCATCAAAACAATCCCGATCAACTCCATGCGACATTCCCCAGCTTTGGATAAAGCGCCGATAAGCATCCCAGCCCATCCAGGCTGTTTCGGGATTTTTATCCATGGCAAAAGCAATTTCTTCGGTCATGCCTACATTTAGAAATGTTCTCATTGCGCCAGGCATGGAAATCGCTGTTCCGGACCGCACCGATAAAAGCATTGGCCGGCTTACACTACCGAATTTAAGCCCGGTCTCTTTTTCAATCTCGCCCAAATATTTGTTAATCATTTCATGCAGTTCGATACTCATGTAAGGATGCTTATATATAGTATCTTTATGCCTGTAAATCTCAGTGGTCAGAACAAACCCGGGAGGAATGGGTAAACCGTAATTAATCAGTTTTTTTAGGTAATAAGCCTTGGCCCCTAAAAAAACCTGGTTATCCATCTGCTGGGTTTCATAACCAAGCGGGCTAATTGCCAGATCCGGGTTATAGCTCATCATGTTATGAATATGCGTTTCAGAATAATTCTCAAGCATACTATCGATTACATTTAAAGCGTTAATAATAAACTGATCTAAATCCTGAACCAGAAAAGCAATTGACAAAATATCCCTGTAAAAAACCTCTGAGACCCTGGCCATTTTTTCCGGTGAATCATCGAAAATCTGCGGGATAACAACATTGATAGTCTCATCATAAACCCTGATAAAATATTCATTGATCAATTCTTTGATGTGCTGAGACATAAACCTGAAAATATTCATATACTGCCCGAGGGTTACACTGGTTGAGGTTAGGCTGTAGCGAAACATTTCCAGGGTTGAATTAAAATTCTGATTGACCATTCCATCCAATTCAAGCCCTCTCTTGAAAAGGACCAGCACATCATAAATATTTTTTAGGGTTTTAGACGAAATATATTTTAGCTCAATTTCACTGAGAATTTTTTCCATTAAACGGGAAGCAACCTGTTCTAATTTATAAGTCAAGCCAAGAGCTTCAAATTTTGGCTCCTTGTATTGCCCGTACATCGAAGGAATCCCGAATGCAATATGGCGCTTATAGTAAATAGTCTCAATCGCTTCAGTTTCCTCTTTATTCAAGATGACCTCTTTAAGAACAGACATATAAGAGTATATCTGCTCCAGAGCTTCACGGTAACGACTTTGCTCCAACAGCTCTTTGAGATAATCAATATCTTCCCGGTTAAAAAAACGGCTGTTCAACAACAGATTTGTAATATCCCGGGTTTCAAAAGAATATTTTTCCATCAAAAGCTGGTT
>SKPU01000251.1 GCA_007119335.1 Syntrophomonadaceae bacterium | reverse complement strand
GATGTATGACGGGGGAACAGCTGTTGCCGAGGGTGCCATTATGGGATGCGGTGCCACGCGCCGTTCGAAAGCCCTGGTTTCCCGGTCAGTTAGTCCATTTTACCGGGCTGTACTCAGCAACTACTTTAATAGCAGGGGATTGGACTTAGAAGAGATACCGCTCAAGGATGGGCGCACTGATTTTTCCAGTATGGAAAAAATGATAAATGATGAAGTGGCATCCGTGGTTCTGCAAACTCCTAACTTTTTCGGTTTGATCGAAGAGATGGATGGAGTTGCAGACCTGGTGCACAAGCATAAAGCAACCCTGGTTGTTTCTGTTGATCCTCTTTCCCTGCCCCTGTTCAAAGCGCCAGCTGATTACGGGGCTGATATAGTGGTCGGTGAAGGACAATCCCTGGGGGTGCCCCCGTCTTTTGGCGGGCCATTATTAGGTATCATGGCAGCAAAAGACAGATTTAAGCGTCAAATGCCCGGTCGGATTGCCGGTGAAACAGTTGATAGTGAAGGAAATCGCGGTTTTGTGCTTACCCTGCAGACCAGGGAACAGCATATCAGGCGTGAAAAAGCTTCCTCTAATATTTGTTCTAACGAGGCCCTGGTAGCCCTGGCTGCCGCAGTTTATATGGCTGCAATGGGACCGCAGGGGATGCGTGAGGTGGCTGAGCAGTGCATGCAAAAAGCAGCTTATGCGTATGAAAAAATTACTGCTATTAAAGGATTTGAACCTGCTTTCCCGGGTGCTAATTTTAAAGAATTTGCTGTTAAAGTGCCCGGCAAGCCCGAAGAATTGAATAACAAATTGCTTGAAAAGGATATCCTCGGAGGTATTGATGCCTCTCCGTTTTATCCGGAACTGGGAAACACTATGCTTTTCGCTGTAACTGAGAAACGGACTCGTGAAGAAATAGATACCCTGGTTAAGGAACTGGAGGGATGGAAATGAGAAAACGAAAAGCTCTGCTTTTTGAAATGGGCCGTTCCGGGCGCCAGGGGTATTCTCTGCCGTCCTGTGATGTGCCGGAAAAACCTCTCGATGAGCTTATACCGCAGAACATGAAACGCACTGAACCGCCTGAAATGCCTGAGCTATCAGAAGTTGAGGTGGTTCGCCATTACACAGAGCTGTCCACCCGCAACTTCGGAGTTGATACCGGGTTTTACCCTCTTGGCTCATGTACGATGAAGTATAATCCAAAGGTAAATGAAGAGGTGGCTGTCCTGCCCGGTTTTGCTTATTTGCATCCCTGCCAGCCAGATAAAACTGCCCAGGGAGCCCTGGAGCTATACTACAACATGGAGCAGCACTTAAAAGAACTGACCGGCATGAAAAGGTTTACTATGCAGCCGGCTGCCGGAGCCCACGGTGAGCTGACCGGACTGATGGTCATTCAGGCTTATCACCGTCACCGGGACGACCATAAGCGCAACAAGGTGCTTATTCCGGTTACTGCGCACGGGACTAACCCGGCTACGGTTACCATGGCCGGTTACGAAGTGGTCCAGATCCCCAGCGATGAGCGGGGCAATGTCGATCTGGAGGCTCTAAAGGAAGCGGTTGATGAAAACACCTCAGCCTTGATGCTCACTAACCCGAGTACACTGGGCCTTTTTGAAGAAGAAATAATCGATGTGGCCAAGGTTGTTCATAATGCAGGCGGCCTGCTCTATTACGACGGAGCAAACCTGAACGCGATTATGGGTTATACCCGTCCGGGTGATATGGGCTTTGATGTTGTTCACCTCAATATTCATAAGACTCTATCTACCCCGCACGGCGGTGGTGGGCCGGGCAGCGGTCCGGTAGGCGTTAACGACAGGCTGATTCCTTTCCTGCCTGTTCCGCTGGTTGACAAAATAGACGACCAGTTTTATTTCGACTATGATTTACCCGAAAGCATTGGTAAAGTCCACTCTTTTTATGGAAACTTTGGAGTTGTGATTAAAGCATATAATTATGTGTGCATGATGGGAGCGAAAGGTTTGAAACAAGCTTCCACCGATGCCGTGATTAACGCGAATTACTTGTCTTCTCTGCTTAAGAAAAATTATCACATTCCTTATGATCGGATCCGTAAGCATGAATTTGTCCTTTCGGCTAAGCCGGAGTTGAAAAAAGGAGCCAGTGCCGGAGATATTGCCAAGGCCTTGCTCGACCGCGGGTTCCATCCCCCAACAGTTTATTTCCCTCTCATCGTGGAGGAAGCCCTGATGACGGAACCGAATGATACAGAGAGCAAAGAAACCTTAGATGCCTATGCGCAGGCTATGGAGGAAATAGCCAGAGATATCGACGAGGATGCAGAAAAAGTTGCTGCAAGCCCTCATCATACAGTGGTCGGACGCCTTGACGAAGTCCGGGCAGCCCGTAATCCAATCTTGCGCTGGCAGAAGGAATAAACTACCGGATCAATGGTCCGTTTTTTGATTATCAACGAACAGGGGCGGCAGGGAAGGATTGTTTGCTTCCCTGTTACCCCTGCTTTATTAGAGGAGAAAAATGCTGCAAAAAGGCAAACCTTTAGACAACGAATTGGAAAAAATACTGGAGTTGGCCTGGCAGACCCGGCAGGCTAACTTTTCAAATAATATTGAGTTTGTCACGCCAGGCCGGACCCTGTCGGTTAGCGTGACCGGGGAAAAGTGTGCTTTGAACTGTGCTCATTGTTCCGGAATTTACCTGCGTAACATGGCTACCCTGGGAAAAGCCCTGCAAAGCAAAAATGACGATGAAAAAAGTTACCTGGTTTCCGGTGGTTCTGATGGGCAGGGTAAGGTGCCATTGTTGGAAAATTTTGCTGAACTGAAAGAGCTGGCCGGGCGGGGGCCTCTGAATCTGCATGCCGGCCTGGTTACAGAGGATGAAGCACGCCTGCTGGCTGAAATTGCCAGTGTGGTTTCCTTCGATTTTGTTGGGGATGACGAAACTATTTTTGCCGTTTACGGCTTGCCGGTTAAGGTTGAAGACTATCTAGATTCCTATCGTTATTTGCAGAAACATGTCAGGGTAGTTCCACACCTATGTATCGGCCTTAATGGCGGTAAGATTAAAGGTGAATACGAGGCTTTGCACTTACTTAAGCAGGAAAAGGTTGAGGCGATTAGCATGATTATTTTCCGGCCTACCGCTGATACCGCTTTTAGTAAATGTTCGCCGCCACCGCCTGAAGAAGCAGCTTATTTTATAGCAACTGCCCGCCTGCTGTTTCCTCACACCCCAATCTATTTAGGTTGCATGAGACCAGGTGGGCGTTATCGTGAAGTGATAGACCCCTATGCTCTAAGAGCAGGAGTGAACAAGCTCGTTTTACCCGCACCTACTGCGCGCCGGCAGGCTGCCCGAATGGGCCTTACCGTTAATCTTTCTGAGGAGTGTTGTTCATTATGATTCGTGTTTCGGCTGGAAGCGCTGCTTGCCTGGGATTAGCTACCAACAAAATGGATGCTTATCCGACAACTGCTTATTTTCTTTCCGGTAATCGCTGCCTGATGAATTGTGCTTTTTGCCCCCAGGGTGTAGGACAAAACGAAGTGCTTAACCGGTTGGGCCGGGTTACCTGGCCTGAGTATCCCTGGCCGGAAGTGGAAAAAACATTGGTTCAGGCTGAAAAAAAAGGGATCAGGCGGGTTTGTCTTCAGTCGGTCAGGCATGAAGATGGTATTGAATCACTGCTTAAATTAATTGCCCGGGTGAAGGCGATAACAACCCTGCCCCTATCTCTTTCAGCCTGGATTAGGGATGAGCAGGAAGCGGAAGAATTGATCGATGCCGGAGTGGACAGGGTTAGTGTTTCTCTTGATGTGGCCAATCCTTCGGCTTATCGGGAAATTAAAGGCGGGTCTCTGCAGCAGCGTCTCAACCTGTTGTTCGGTTGCGCCCGCAATCTGCCTGGAAGAATAAGCACTCATATAATCTGCGGCCTTGGCGAAAGCGAAGCAGAAGTGTTATCGCTTTTAAACAGGCTTGTGGAAGCCGGGGTTACAGCAGCGCTTTTTGCATTTATTCCCTTAAAAGGGACTCCTCTAGAGCATCGGGAACCTCCGGCTGTTGACTCCTATCGTAGGATACAGGCCGGTTATTATTTGCTGCGCGAAAAAGCAGCAGACTTCTCTTCTTTTGCATTTGATAAAGAGCGTCTTATATCGTTTGGCCTGCCTTCAAATGATTTAAAGCAACTTTTAGCTGACGGAACCGCTTTTCAGACCACTGGCTGCGCGCATTGTAACCGTCCTTTTTATAACGAACGCCCGGGTGGTATAATATATAATTACCACCGGGAACTGAATGAGGAGGAAAAAGAAGCGTCCTGGAGCGAACTTGTCCAGTCTTTGACCGAAAAAAGATTTTGAAACCTGAATAAGTTTAATTATAAAGGGGAGGAAACTATTTGCGCTACCAGTGGCGACTTATCCTGGATCCGCCATTGAGCGGACAAGAAAATATGGATCATGATCTTGAACTAATGGAAGAAGTAGCCAGTGGTGAATCTCCCCCCATTTTGCGTATCTACCGCTGGTCGCCGCCTGCAGTATCACTCGGTTATTTTCAAGATGAAAATGAGGTGGTTGATCTGAAAGCCTGTCTCAATGCCGGAGTTGACGTTGTGCGTCGTCCCACCGGAGGACGAGCAGTGCTGCATGACCAGGAACTTACCTACAGCATTATTGTGCCTGAAGCACACCCATTTATTAATAAAGGCGGGGTTATGGACGCTTACCGGGCGATTAGCAGGGGTATAATCACAGCTTTTAATTTGCTGGATATAGTGGCTGTATTAACTCCTGAAGAACAGTACAGGGCTGGCTTAGCACCCGGATCATGTTTTGATAGTTCCACAGCTTACGAGATACAGGTGGATGGAAAAAAGGTAG
>SKPU01000145.1 GCA_007119335.1 Syntrophomonadaceae bacterium | reverse complement strand
CAAGCTATATTAACTAAAGTAAGATAGGCGGCCGGTATTAAAAGCAAGAACAACCCCCACAGCAATCCGCTATAAAACCAGGCCTTCAAAGCCCTGGTATCGATCTTCTCCCGGGGTTCTGTTCCCATTATGCTCACACCCTTATCCCAAAATTGGGTCCTGCTGATCCTGAGCAGTAACCTGACCTGGCTTCAAACTAAATACCTGCCATATGCAGCCGATAAAAGTTAAATATCATTCTCAATAACTAATTCTATCATTTGTCAAAAAGGCATACAATGAAAAACAGCAAACCATTCTTCCTTAACGAAAGGAAAAACTCCGGCACCTTTAACGAAAATACTTATTTCTCTAAAACCAGAAATGCCATCTGAAATGAGGTGACCTCCTCACGAGGTCTATAGACCCCGAAGAATCCTTCCGGAGATTCTAAATAGACCACTTAAAAACAAATAATTATGTAAAGGAGATTGCACTGGTTTCGGCGAAAAGAAAGTATGGTGAAAAGAAAATATGTTAAATAAACAAGGGGATTATATGGTTAAAGACAGAAAAGCACCCTGTGCGCAGGGTCAGGTAATTGAACTAGAAATCACAGACCTCAATCACCGCGGCGAAGGAGTAGGCAAAACCGGCGGTTTTATAGTGTTTGTTCCCCAGGCGCTGCCAGGAGAAATTGTCAAAGCTGAAATTAGCGCTGTGCGTAAAAGCTTTGCGGGAGCCGAGCTTATTTCCCGGAAGCAACAATCTCCTCACCGGACAAACCCAGCCTGTGCATATTATCCTGACTGCGGCGGCTGCCAGGTCCAGCACCTCACCTATGAAAAGCAGCTGGCCTGGAAACATGAAAAAGTAGCCGAAACCCTGCGGCGGATAGCGAGCGCAGAACCTGACATCAAACCGGTCCTCGGCATGTCCGATCCCTGGAGCTATCGTAATAAAGCCCAGATTCACATTGGCCTGGCCGGGGAGCATGTTACAACCGGCTTTTACCAAAAACAAAGCCACCGGATCATCGACATAACCGACTGCCCGGTTCAACACCCTCAAAATGCAGAGATGATCAACGCTATCCGCCAGGCAGCCCAGGAATATGTTAAAAACGAATCCGGGCGTACAGCTGAAGACCCCTTACCGGTTAACAAAGCCACAATCCGATCATCTTTTTCAACCAGCAAAAGCTTAATTACCCTCACTGTGTCTGCCCCTGAGGAAACCTGCGACTTAAATACCCTTGAAACGTCCTCTCTGAAAAATAAAATGAAAAAGTTAGCTGACTTAATTAATGAAGAAGCGAAAAACCCACCGGCCGGGATTATTCTATACCAACCAGGGAAAAAAGGGGGCCAGCAGATAACCCTGACCGGACAATCTTATCTGGAAGAAGACATTTCGCCATTCCACTACCGGATTTCTCCCCGCTCTTTTTTCCAGGTAAATCCAAAACAGGCTAAAACTTTATATGAGCAGGCCGCATTATTATCAGGCCGCCCAAATACTGCCTACGATCTCTACTGCGGAACGGGCAACTTTGCCCTTTACTTAAGCAAAGCCGCGGAGCAGGTTATCGGTATCGACTCAGATAACTCGGCTATTAAAGATGCCAGAGAAAACGCCAAGTTTAATAAAATCAGTAACGTCCAGTTCATCAATACCCGGGCCGAAGAACTTCCTTCCATGCTGATGAAGGGGAAGCATCCTAAAACAATTTTTCTAAACCCGCCCCGCCAGGGCTGCGCTCCGGCTCTTTTAGACGCCATCATCAAAGCCAAACCGGAACGTATCGTCTATATTTCCTGCGATCCGGCTACCCTGGCCCGCGATGTCAGCCGTCTGCAGCAAAGCAAATATGCCTTGAAAATTGTGCAACCGGTCGATATGTTCCCACATACCAGCCATATCGAGAATGTGACGCTGCTTGAAAGATTTTAAATTTAAATAATCGAAATGGAAGTGCAAAATGAGTAACTTAAAAAGAAGTGATCTTAAACCTGGCAACAGAGTAATGATTGTCCGGAAGCAGGATCAACAAAACGGTAATCTTACAGAAGGAATCGTTAAAAAAATACTCACCAAATCAAAAGAGCATCCACACGGCATAAAAGTGATGCTTGAAAACGGAGCAGTGGGCAGAGTTGAAAAATTTTGCCATTGACCTGGACTTAATGATTGTTCCCCGATAAATAAACTTTTTTAGAAAACATCTACAAGATAAGAATTTTGGTATATACATGATTTAATAAACGGTCCATTGCAGGCTTGAATTTTTCCTGATCTGCTCTACAAAATTTCTTCAATTTCCCCAAACAAGGAAGTAAATATGATATTATACTGATTGTACATTAAGAATATTTGCAGGATGTGATCAATTGAGCAGTGAAAATGTTCACCATATCGAAATGGATGGCCGGCAGATCATTTTGATCGGAACCGCCCATGTCTCCCAAAAAAGCGTTGTAGAAGTTAAAGAGGTTATAGAAAAAGAGCAGCCCGACACGGTATGCGTAGAGCTGTGCCAGGCTCGCTATCAATCAATAATAGACAAAGACAAGTGGAAAAATACCGATATTTTTCAGGTTGTCAAAGAAGGCAAAGCCTTGCTGCTTCTTGCCAAACTGATTTTATCCTCGTACCAGAAAAAAATGGCCAACCGGTTTGGTTTAGAACCGGGCCAGGAAATGATCCAGGGTATAACCTCGGCTAAAGAGATTGGCGCTGAACTCTGTTTAGCTGATCGGGACATCCAGATTACGATGCTCAGACTCTGGAGAAAAATCGGCTTTTGGGGCAAGTTAAAACTATTCTTCTATGTTTTGCTCGGCATCTTTGTCAATGAAGAGCTCAGTGAAGAAGATATGGAGAAGATGAAGAATAAAGATATGCTTACTGCTGCCTTAGAAGAACTTTCCAGCGCTTTCCCTCAGCTTAAATCAATTGTAATCGATGAGCGGGACAAGTACCTGGCTCAAAAAATCAAGGAGGCTCCGGGAAATAAGGTTGTTGCCGTCCTCGGCGCAGGCCATACCCCCGGTATTAAAGAAGAATTGGCTAATGAGCATGATCTGGATACGCTTACCAAAGTAGCGCCTCCTTCAAGAATTACAAAAATTATCGGCTGGAGTATCCCGGTTTTGATCATCGGGATCATTGCTTCCACTTTTTCTGTTGATCGGGCGGCCGGTATAGAACAAATTATCAGCTGGTTTTTATGGAACGGATCATTGGGCGTTTTAGGGGCTTTACTTGCTTTCGCGCATCCGCTGGCCATTTTGACGGCCTTTGTAGTATCGCCATTCAGCTCATTAAGCCCGCTGCTTGCTGCCGGCTGGTTTGCCGGTTTGACAGAAGCGTACATTCGCAGGCCAAACGTAAATGATTTTGAAAACTTACAGGAAGATATTTATACGGTGCGCGGTTTTTGGCGCAACAAGGTGACTCATGTCCTGCTGGTCGTTATTTTTGCCAACCTGGGCAGTACTATTGGCGCAGTTATCGGAGGAGCAGATGTAATCAGCAGGTTTATCAGCACCTTTTTTGGTTAAAATAATATCGGTTTCTTTTCATCCAGCAAGGAAAGCTAAGTCTACCTTGCTCCCTCATTTCTTGATCGAATTTGCTTGATGCAGGCTTCTATTGCGGCAGGCTTTATTCCTTCCTCCTTCATGCGGCCACTCCGTCTTTTAAAATCGGTGCTTCTAGGAAATGCTATAATAGACACAAGGAAAAGTAACTTGCCTTCCATGCAAAGCTATATACCATAGTTTTCAACTAATACTGAATCCGTAATTTAAAAGCCAATCATTTTTTTGCAGCAAGCCTGTTGTTAACTTAAAGGAAATAAAACTACGTAGCAGTTGTTATTGTCAATAATATATCAGCCGGATGATCGTACCAAAAAACTGCAGGTTTTTAAGGACCACCTCACATCCATCCAAAATAGTAACTTTACCGATTTGCCCTTTCATTGCCTTATCCAGAGCACTTTTTAAGCGCAGTGGCAGCAAAACCGGTGAAACATTTTCGTTTTCTCCGGATATTGATCATCAAAAACCAAGTCTTCCATGCTTACTTCAAATGCCAATCTATATAATAAGCCAGGGTGCAAAGTAAAATATCGGCTTCATAAATTTCATCGGCATCTTGCACACCTGTCAGTTCCGGAATGATTGTAGGAGATCACCATTTGTAACGGATATCATACGGCTTGCCAAAAATGCGGTAACCGGCACTGCGGCAATTAAGCCGATGCTACCGGCCACTCCTCTGACAAACTCGGTAGCAATTAAATCCATGTTAATAATCATTAACCAGTCCATTTCATACCCCATAACCAGCAAAAGCATCGGCGTGGCCGCTCCCACATAGGCTAAGATCAAGGTATTCGCCATGGTCCCCATCACATCACGACCGACATTCATAGCGCCCCTGAACAATTCCTGAGCGGTAATCTCGGGATGGGCCTCTTTAATCTCCGCAGCCGCCGAGGCCACCGACATACCTATATCAATGATCGCGCCCAGTGAACCAATTATGATTCCCGCAAATAGCAAGCCCCGAAAATCGATAGTGTGATCCATAAAATAAAGCATCTGGGCTTCATTGGTCCCAAAACCGGTCAGCTGGGCGATACTGCCTGCCCAGAAAGCCATTAAACCGGCCACTATCACACCACTAATAGTCCCCAGGATGGCAACCAGCGATTTTAGATTTAAACCGCCGATCACGAAAAGGGTAAAGGTTACCGCTACTATAGCCAGTGCTATGGCCAGGATAATAGGACTGTAACCAAGCAGCAGCAGAGGCAGAAGAACCTGGTAAATTAAGAAGATCGTTACAGCCAGGGTGATTATTGTTTTTACACCTTTCATCCGCCCCACTACAATCAGGCCAACCAAAAAAACGCCGAT
>SKPU01000034.1 GCA_007119335.1 Syntrophomonadaceae bacterium | reverse complement strand
TTGCCAAACTCATCTTCAATAGTCTGCCTGTATATTTCATATAGGCGATTTCCCAGAACGGGCAAAGCTTTACAGCCCAAAGCTCTGTCGGCAGAGATCCCAGTAATGGTTTCCGCTTCGCTGTTGAAGATTGTAATTTCTTCGTTTTCATTAACTGCCACCAAACCGTTTCCCATATTTGCCACAATTTTTTCGAGGTTCATCTTAACCAAAAGCAGGTCTTGATATAACCTGGCATTTTTCATAGCTATCGTAATTTGAGAAGCAATTATCGATAATAACTGAACATCTTCCTTAAAAAATGGTTCACCGGATAACTTCGCGCCTAGAAACAAAATCCCTTCTACCCTTTCCTCTGAAAGCAGGGGAACAACTGCCTCAATTCCCAATTCCTTCATTTCACGCTCCAGTGATTCGCGAAGCACGCCTTGCTTAATTCGTTTTAAATCTGTTTGCAAAAACATGTCCTTATCTTCCTCAGTATAAAGAACAAGAGAACTGTCCGGACTCATAACATTTCTTCCAAAGTGGTTTCCCTCTGATGTTTCTTTTAACTTATCAGAAAAATAGTATTCCTCGTTGATTTTGCATCCATAAAAACCAAACTCAAGATCCATCTCGTGGACAATGCTGCGGTTTATAGATTCCATGAGCTCTTCAAGATCGAGTACAGTTAATAAATCTCTGACCTGTTTAAGCAAAGAAGAATGGTAGTCAGTCACTTTTTTGAAGAGATAGCTGTCCAAAATAACCTGAATCCTATCCCGCAGTGGAGGCAAGACAAAAATAACTGCCAGCACAGCCAGGATGACAACCATCTCCAGGCTAGCACCTGGTGGCATTGTATTGAATTCCTCAAAAAAGCGGAATAACATGATCAAAACAGCAATTAAAATAATAGCGGATAAAAACAAGGAAACATTCCGGCGAAAGGCAAAACGGATATCCATAAATCGGTATTTAACAATCGCATAACTTATCGAACCAACAAGAACCAGGGAGAATACCGGTCCCAGCGGACGCAAATCAAAAGACCCTAATTCCCAGATCCCCATTAGGGGAAGAAACAAATTGACCAGGGTAGAAAGAATAATAAAACTGATAATCCCCCATAATAAATACTTCATCTGCATACGAATTAAACCACGGGAATTAGTGAGTTTCCTGGATAATAATATTATGGTATTACCCAGAACCCCGATTAAGAAAAGGGAAAAATAAATGAACAAAGGACCGGGTTGGAGTTCTTTCATCAATAATGGTTCCCTTACTCCTTCAATTACGAGCGGAGTAAAGCTAATCACAGAAAAAAACAGGGTGGCAATCAATAATACAATTGTCTTTTTGTTAGAAAAAGGATTGGCCCAAAGAAAAGACGCTGCTATAGCATAAACATGCCAGGAAAGAAAAATAACAAATGCATGACTGGCTCTGATCCAAAATAACAAGGTATCATAATCGGTGTTAATGGTTATCATTAGCACAGAAAAGGACCATAAAATAACGTTTACAGATAAGCTCACCATTAAACGGTTTATAGTACTGTAAGGATTATTGATAATGACTATAATACCCATTAAAAGGTGGAAAAGCATAGTTGCTAATAATAAGTATACTTCAACAGAAAACAAGATTATCAAACTCCCCGGCAGATATAGATAAATGACTGCACTTCCCATAAACCCTTAGCATGATTTATTAATCCGATGAGTTAAAAATCAGACTGGTAAACCCCCCACCAAAACCACGCATGTTCACCATAACCCTATTTACCCTCGCTACCCTTCCCTTAATTGGGACGAAGTCAAGGTCACATTTATCCCCGGCCTGCTCTAAATTAACTGTCGGTGGTATATATTTGCACTTAATTGACAATGCTGTGGTTATCACCTGAAACAAGCCGGCTGCAGCTCCGGGGTTGCCTATCATCGATTTAATTGAACTGATCGGTATGTTATAAGCGTTGGTTCCAAATAATCCTTTTATTGCTTCAGTTTCAACCTGATCAATCATAACATCCCCTGGCGCAGATGCGCTTATATAATCAATTTGGTTGGTTTTTAAGCAAGCACCATTAAGTGCCTTTGACATTGCATCCTGCATGGAACTCTTCATCCACGAAGGCGACATAGCTGTTGAGAGGCCCCCACCGGCAAAAGATGCATAGATTTGAGATTTCCGGCGCTGAGCATGTTTTTTTTCTTCTAGGATCACGATTCCTGCCCCCTCAGAAAGGATTCCGCCATCTCGATCTTGATCAAAGGGCCGGCTTGCTTTTTGGGGAGTATTGTTATATTTGGTAGATACTAACCCGGCAGAACAAAATCCGGACATAACGAGAGGAGTTATCGCTGTGTCTACACCACCGACTATAGCAATATCAACTTCACCGTTATTAATCATATTGGCAGCATAATAAATGCAGTTTACCGCTGAAGTACATGTCGTTGATATAGTAACTACGTTTTCAAAAGACTTTAAAAAATGTGAAATGATCAAGGCAGGAATATGAGGAAATCCTGATGCGAGGAACCCGGGGGAGGTTACCCCATTTTCCACCTGGTTATTGTATTCTCTTTGGATTACTTCCATATCCTGAGAACTTACACCCATATAAACTGCCGATTTACGTTTACCCACTTCTTCAGGCGTTAACCCGGCATCCTCCAAAGCTAACTTCGCTGCCAAAACTGAAAATTTACAGGCTTTCGAATCTGGAAGCCATTCAGGCAGCTCTCTTAATATTTTTTCATACCATTCCGGTAATACTTCTCCTGCTATCTTGCAGGAATAATTGGCAGTATCAAATTTACTAATCGCACGAATACCTGACTTACCCGAGGATATAGCTTTCCAAAATACATCTTTACCAATACCGTTTGGTGCTACCGGTCCAAGCCCGGTAATAACTGCTTCTGGCATCTTGTTCCTCCCGATTTTTTTCTTGTTGTCAAGCATTGACCCGGGTTTTTTCAGCTACAATAAACCAGTTTTGTTGCCCATAAATCAGGCCAATTTCGTGGATGCGGAAACCGTTAGAGGTTAATAATAACCGGATTTCTTCTTCTGAAAAAAAATGATATTTTTTATTGCTCTTAATATAAATGTTGATTGGTACAAAAATCAGGGCGGGAATAAAAAACTTGATAAGCTGATAAAAAAATACCGGCCCCCATAACCTGGGGTAGTTAGCTTTTAAAGTGCTTAAATGTTCTTTTAAGATCGGCAACATTTCAGGCTCATCTAAGGGGGTAATCAAGACCATCCTGCCTCCATTATTAAGGACCCGGTATAACTCCTGTATCGCAAATTCCGGTGTTTTAATTGCATAAAGCACATTTATACAGTTGACACCATTAAAAACCTCTTTATCAAAAGGTAAATTTTTATTTAGATCCAGCTCATACAAATCAACTTTTTCTTCTCTACTCCTTAGTTTTTTTTGGGCTCGCTTTAACATAGCATTAGAATAATCGACCCCGACCAACGTTAAGTCATTTTCGCTATCAAGGACTGGCAATAAATAGTTGCCGGTCCCACAACCAGCATCAAGATAGCATTCTCCATTTCTGGGATCTAAAGCTTCATAAACCCGCCTGATCATCTGCTGGTAAGGGCTCAGTTCCAGCAATATCAAATCGTAAACATATGCATATATGTGCCAGATAAATTGATCCATCATAACTCCTTCTATTGATTAACCGTTTTCAAATGATGTAACTCTAAAATTACTTAAATGAGATGACTCAACTGACTAAAATATAATTACACAAAGTTACTGGAATATCCTCTTAAAACAGTAAAAAATGTTTTTCAAACTTTGGAAAAGTTATATTTTCGGTAGTTTCCATACGAATGAAGACAGGGAAGCGGTAACCTCGATTCTCCGGGCAGGGGGAGGATGATTTAACCAGACAAGCCGACTTTCTGTCTGCTTGCCTGGTTTCGTCTGTTACTTTTTGTTTGCTTAATATAATTAAACAGTGTTTCAAAAGCAATAAGATTGCCAGTTATCTTGCCTACATAGTTTCTATTTGCTATACTTAACCTGCTTAGAAATAGCTAATCAGTGAAGAGGGAGGATTTATCATTTGCAGGTGGCCAGTTTAACTAATTGTGGTCTGGTGCGTTCTCGCAACGAAGATAGCTGTTTTGTCAAAGCCGATACTGATATGGCCTTACTGGTGGTAGCTGATGGAATGGGGGGTCATCAGGCCGGGAATGTGGCGAGTAGTCTGGCAATTTCTGCTGCCGAAAAGTTATGGAATAAATTAGATTGCAGTGTCTCACCTTCAGCAGAAGAAGCCCGGAAGATAGTAAACCACCTGGTTGTTGACGCTAACAAAGCAATTTTTGCCGAGGCAAATAATTCCTCTTCCAGGCGGGGAATGGGGACCACTCTCACCGCCGGCTTGCTCTGCGGAAATAGTCTCACTATTGGTCACGTTGGCGATAGCAGGGCTTATTTAATCAAAGATGATCGCATAGAATTACTTACCAAGGATCATTCCCTTCTGGAGCAGTTAATCGAATCCGGGCAAGTCAGACCTGAGGAGGCTCAGAACCATCCCCAGCGTCATATTGTGACCCGTGCTTTGGGACTTAGCGAAGATCTTGAAGTAGATATATTTGAAGAGGACGTAGATGATCAAGCGAGCCTTTTATTTTGTACCGATGGCTTAACCAGCCTTGTTTATGATCATGAAATTTTGGATTTGTCAAAAAGAATAGCCGATCCGCAGGTTCTGGCAAAGGCGCTAATAGATTTGGCCAATGAACGAGGCGGTTATGATAACATCACCGTGGTTATTGCTGCCGGTATTGGGAGGCAGAGGCTTTAATGGTTGGAAAAGTATTAGCTAAACGCTATGAATTAATTGAAAAAATAGCTGAGGGCGGAATGGCCCGTGTATACCGCGGCCGTGA
>SKPU01000171.1 GCA_007119335.1 Syntrophomonadaceae bacterium | reverse complement strand
TGTAACCAAAGATAGCATCTGCGGCTTCGCCAAATGCTTCAGGAGCTGCTACACCCAAAACAACAAACACCAGCATAATAATCAATGCAATAAGGAAAGTTGGCTTGGTATAAAGGCTACCTTCATTTTGCAATCAGAAAACCTCCTTTAAAATTTGATACATTTTCAAGCAAAACCTTTAAAACAACATAGATCACTTCCTTTTAGCCGATGTTTTTAAGTCAAAGGAAAATGACAAAAGCAGATCTCACTCTTCCAAAAATAATATTGTTATACATTATCAACAAAATTTTGTGATATTATATTAATTATCTATTTCGTCATAAAACTATATATTCCTTTTATAAATTAAAAATATTTTGCAACATTTATACTAAAAGGAAATGGTATTGCTGCCTAGATTCTACGGCAGCAAGTCCAGAAACACCCCTTAGGCCATAATACATATGGGTTTCTTCGAGATTTATTCTTCACTCAATGGGTGAAAGAATAAAGGACAAAGATATGTTGAATTATCTGCTTTTGATACCTTCGATATGGTAAAATAAAAGTAGTGAAAAGGGGTCTAATTTTTGATTAATAAATTTGATTCTAAAGCTAAGAATTTAAAATCAAATGCGGGTCTTTTTACTACTTGCGGCTGCAAAAAGTAACGTAATTTCCAACTTATTGAAAATGAACTCGTATTTGATAATGACTTAACAAATATAATCAAAATAAATAATATAAAGACCATACTCTGCGGTCATTTTGTTGGTATCGACAAGCTAGAGCGCTTAAAACTACTTCAAAACGATCCGCTGATTAAATAAATTGACATTCTGGCGAAAGATCCAGAAACGGTGGTATTACGGTTTTTGGGAAATTTTAGCTTCAAGACAGCCCAAATATTGAAAATATAAATTTAAAGTATTCAAAAACCTGCTATCTAAAAACAAACTAAAATCCATTACCATTAATATTGATAGCAGTGTCATTAATGTTAGAAAGCCATCAGGAAGGTGCAGTCAAAGTATAAAATCCAAAAAAGATAAGCAATCGCCGCTACAATATCCAGTTTAGCTTCTTGTGATGAACTAAAAGCGTACATCACCAGATTTGTAAGAAGTGGCAATGCCTACAAGACAAACAGCACTGCCTAAATGATTAAAGAAATCTTCGCTACTTAGTCAGATGATTTGGAATCATGTTTAGAATGGACAGCGGTTGCCTTGACGAAGAAATTATCGTTCAATTATCCATATAAGTCGGCATATAAAATGTTTAACCTGAAGCAGGTAACCTTAGATTTTGAAGATATCTATGATTAAATTTTGCGGGGTTTGTTTATGCATGTAAAATACTGAGGCTGCAATAATTAAAGGTGCTAAAAGAGCAGAGAGCTGGTGACGAAAACGGTACGTTGTATAAAAGTAACCTGGATTCCTCATGGAAAATGCTTAAGAAGAGGAATTCTTGATTTAGCATATGATTTATGTAAACTGTAAAGGGTTTGAATCAACATTTTGGCAGGCTTGGGCAAGATTATATTGATAGGAGTTGGAATAAATATCATGGATATTTTTGAAGGCGACATTGTAAAAATAAATCTTTCTACACTAAAAGTGGAAAGAGAACCATCCAGTAAATATTTTCAACGATTTCCGGGTGGAAGGGGTCTTAATCAATATCTTCTTTTTAAAGAGTTATTACCGGGAACGACTCCCTTTGAACCTGCTAACGTAATTGCTTTTGGCGCTGGGCTGTTAACCGGAACAGGGGCCCCTTCTTCTTCGAGGTTAAGTATAGATTCGCTTAATGTACAAACCGGAGGGATAGGATCAAGTAATTGTGGTGGTAATTTTGCCTCAACCTTAAGAGCCGCCAGTATTAATAACCTTTTAATTACCGGGAGAAGTAAAGAATTAGTCTTTATCTATATTGAAAATGAAAACATTAAGATTATTAATGCGGCTAACTTACGGGGTAAGGGTACTGTTGAAACAGAGATCATGATCAAAGATAGCATAGAAAACAGTGAAGTAGAGATATTGTCAATCGTGCCAGCCGGTGAAAACATGGTCAGATCTGCCTGTATTATGGTTAATACAGCCAGGGCCGCCGGCAGGTGTGGATTGGGTGCTGTTATTGGTTCAAAAAATCTAAAAGCAATTGTTGTTTCAGGCAATGAAGAAATCACAGTTAGAAATAAAGAAGCCTTTGCCAGCAAAGTAAGATCACTCAGGAAAAAACTAGAATATAATCCCATTGTTCAGAAAAGAAAAAAATATGGTGTATATTTTTACCACCCCTGGGTGGGCATGGACGAGACCCCTTACCGTAATTTTCAGGGCGGTATCTTACCACCTGAAAATATAACAGAGAAGATTTATGCCGAAGAGTTTCTAAAATACAAGACTGAATCCAAATGCTGTAAAAGCTGCCCGATTAAGTGCTGGAGTGTTCATGAAATCGATAATGGGGGCAGAAAGATAATTTCAGAAGGTATGCAGGGTAATGAACCCCATAATTTCGGAGCTAAGTTGAACATTTTTGATGCCAAAGCTATCTTAAAAGGACATGCAATCTGCAATGATCTTGGACTCGATAGCGACAATGTTTGTGGTGTCATAGCCTGGGCATTCGAATGTTATCAAAGAAATATTATTACGGAAGAAGATACCTTTGGTTTAAGGCTGGAATGGGGCAATCAAGACACAGTCTTTAAGTTGCTAAGCCTGATTGCCTATCGTGAAGATTTTGGAGATATTCTGGCCGAAGGTTCGAAAAGGGCGGCAAAACTGCTGGGAGGCTCTGACTACAGCATTAATATTAAGGGGCAGGAACTTATGGAAAGCCTGCGTTCTTCTGTTAGCTGGGCCTTAGGGGTTTCAGTTTCAGCCCGTGGTGGAACTCATACCCGAGGGGCTGTAATTGAAGGTAGGTTAAAAGATCTTGATCCGGATGTCTGTAAAAAGATTTTTAAGATCGAAAAGGTTAATGAACTTGATTCATATGAAAATAAGGAACACCTTGTATTTTATTTTGAAATCTTGCAGGCTATGCTTGATTCTCTGGGGATCTGTATGTTTACGAATAGTCTACGACTTGATATGCTAACATTGCAAGATTATGCTGAACTTTACTATTATGCTCTAGGTGAAGAAGTGAATATTGACAAATTTATTGAAACCGGAGAAAGGATTCATAATCTGGAAAAATGCTTTAATGTTTTGCACCAGGGCTGGACAGCAGTGCATGATTATCCGCCTGACCGGTTTTTCGATGAACCTATTGAAAACGGGCCACGGGCTGGTCAAAAATTAGATCGACAGAAATGGAGCAGTTTGTTAGAAAAGTATTATAAAATTCATGGCTGGGATAGCTCTACGAGCTGGCCTTTGCAGGAGACTTTGGAAAGGTTGCAGTTGGAAGATTTAATTGATAAGCTCAAAGAATACAATCGAATTCCCTGAATGTGCAAATAAGTAATCGAGTTTATATGTCGATCGGGCTAATAGGCATGACAGATAGATCATCACTTTAAGAGGGTTTTGATCTGGTTTATCAAAGGATCTGCCTTTTTGCGACAAGTCAGTTGATGACAGTGATCCGGTCTGCCCCTTATGGTGATGCAGATCTGGAAAAGATCTGACTGCAAAACCGGTTGATAGCTACCTTGATTAGTTCTCTGATCTTGATTAGCAGCCGGATAGAAAGACCTGCTGCTGCCGCTGGCGGTGATTCTTCTTGTATTGATCCTCGGTGCTTCCCTGGTCTATGTTCTGCTCCGTGATGACCCGGAGATGGCGAGAGCAGGGCCGACCTTGAACGGCCGGATACAGAGCAGGAAGAAAAACAGCCCAGGGCAGAAACTGCTACCCCGCCAGATTATTCAGCTTTAAATGAAGCTCTCTTCAACTGGGAGATTGATAAAACCATCGACGGTGAAGTGATCATGCTGACAGAAAATGAACTCGATGACCCGGAATTTTTTTTGAGCGCCATAACCCGGCTGAAGTCAATTTTATTGTTTACAGTATCGAATTGCTTTAGAATGAATATGCAACCGCTTTTTAGTCTGCCCTACATCGAATGTTCAATTCAGGCTATCTTTATCTAGCACGAAGACAAGTGGGATTTTTTAAGGTACTAATTCAGTTATACAAAAACTGCCGCTGCATGCCTCTTCGATCCAGCAGCAGTTTTATTTACTTGTAATCTAATCAACAATAAAATAGTGTATTATTATGTCAAACTCTCTGCAAGAGCTTTAAGGTTTGAAAGTAATAATTTGCTTCCTGCTTTCTTTAGGCTTGTTCAGAGTATCCATAATGCGCTTTTTCTCTAACGGCAGAGAGCCTTCTTCTCTTTCCTGCATGAAAGATTTCATCAGGCAGGAAAGCTATCAGGAACAGAATGATCATGAAAGGGAAACCTGTGACAACCGAAGCTGTTTGCAGAGCACCAAATCCTCCGCCATAAAGCAGTACAGCAGCAACCAACCCCTCTGTAACACCCCAGGTGATTCGTAATTGCCACGGTGGATTGGTATCCCCGCCGGAGGTGAGCATACCATTGATGTAAGTTCCGGAGTCAGATGAGGCAATAAAGAATACAGTCACGGAGAACATACCTAAACCTACCAGCAGGGTCGAACTGTGAAAGAAGCATGAAAAAGCCCTGTGCTTCGTCAGCGGCTAACGACAATCCACCAGTCAGCTCCTTCCCTTCTAAAGGCTTTTTACCAATATAAGTAGTAAGTACCTTTTTTGTTTGTTTGCAACAAAAACTAGAATTCAAACAAAATTACTTGACCATATATAAAATAGCAATTATCTTGCGATGTCATAAGAAAAACGGTAACTCCTATAAAGCCTACTCTGATCACATTAAATAAAATTTTTTAAAGGGGAACTAAATGTAATCTATTCTCATTGTGACAATATTTACTT
>SKPU01000069.1 GCA_007119335.1 Syntrophomonadaceae bacterium | reverse complement strand
ATGCCTTGAGATTGTAAGCTTGTTATCAAGCGCTTTAAATTTTAGAGACTTTATTTCTTGAACTCTAGATTCATTTGATCCAAAGAGCACAGTGCGGCCCATTAAAACCGTCTGTATTGCCATGATATGATACAATACAAGCATGAAAAACCCTGAAAATAATAGTCTGAAAAGTCATATCCTGGTGGTTGAAGATGAGGAGGATATTGTCCGCCTGATAACTTTCCACCTGGAGAAAGAGGGCTACCGGGTTACCGGTACGGGAAACGGACGTGAAGCTCTGGAACTGGCTCATGCTAACCCGCCGGACCTGGTTGTTCTTGATATAATGCTGCCGGAAATGGATGGTCTGGAAGTTTGCCGCCGTCTGCGTTCCAGCAAAGAAACAGCGAACGTTCCGATTTTGGTCCTTTCTGCTAAAAAAGAAGAGCTGGACAAGGTTTTAGGGCTGGAACTTGGCGCCGATGATTACATGGTAAAGCCCTTCAGTGTTCGAGAACTGGTGGCCAGGGTCAGGGCTATCTTCAGGCGTTTTGACAGGGAAGATAATGCAGAAACTGAGGAAGCAAAAAAGAATGGTATGGAAGAAAGAATTTTAAGCCTAAGTGATATTATTCTCTACCATGAGCGTCACCAGGTTATGGTAAACGGTGAACTGCGCATTCTGACCCATAAGGAATTTTTGCTTCTTGAGCTATTAATGGAAAACGTGGGGAAAGTTTTAACCCGGGATTTATTATTGGACAAAATTTGGGGCTACGAAGTTGGAGTTGACACCAGGACGGTAGATGTTCATATCCGCTACCTGCGCCAAAAAATAGAAACCGATCCGGCATCACCTCGCTATATAGAAACTGTGCGCGGTGTAGGTTATAAGTTTGTTAAAGACTAAGGGAAATATAAAAATGTATTAACTGATCAGCCTATATCGTTTTGTCCCGCCCAGCATGCTTAAGAAAAACGAAGAGAGCATAAAGTGCAGTTCCAGCCTAAACGATCAGCGAGCGCAGTTTTCTTAAGCAAGCTGTTAATTTACAAATTAGCTTGTTATTGCCGGGCAACTGGCAGGAGGATTAAACTTTTGTTTACCGGTATTCGCCGCCGCCTGATAATATATTACCTCGTTGTTATTGCCGTCATTGTTTTGCTGATGGGGGCTTTTTTTATCTGGTTTTTAAGCAATTACTATATGCAAACACTGCGCGAAAACCTCTATAACCAGGCCCAACTTTCTGCTGCCCTGGTAGAAGAGATGTTGGCGCGTGATGCTGCTCCCGCAGAGTTGGATCAGCTTTGCAAAAATCTTGGTGATGAGCTGGGCTTAAGATTAACCCTGGTTGCGCCAGATGGGATTGTGCTGGCTGATTCGGCCGAAGATCCAGCCTTGATGGAAAACCATAGTTCACGCCCGGAAATTATAGAAGCAGTGGAAAAGGAAAAAGGGGTTGCCACCCGTTACAGCATTACCCTGGATGAAGAAATGTATTATCTTGCGGTACCAATCAGCAGCGGACCAGAGACGAATTCAGAAGGAGAGACCGGTGCGGTGATACGCCTGGCCCTGCCGCTGGCCGGCATTAAAGAGGCTCAGTCAAACCTGGTCTTATTTATTATAGGTGCTTTACTTATTTCTTCCCTTGTGGCGTTGATAGCAGCGGTATTTTTATCTCAGCGCATGACCGGACCAATTGAAAAAATCAGCAATGCGGCAAGATCTATTGCCGGCGGGAATTTTACTCCCTCCATTGAAGTAAAAGGGCGGGATGAACTGGCCCAGCTTGCTTCAAGTATCCGGGAAATGGGCAGTTCTCTGGCCAGGAAAATGAATCAGGTGGTTTGGGAGGAAAACAAACTTGAAACAGTAGTGTCTTCAATGAGCAGCGGAATTATCTTAACTGATAAAGATCAAAACATAGAACTGATTAACCCGGCAGCGGAAAAGCTTTTTGACCTGGAGAGCGAAAAAACCGTCGGCAGCAGCTTTCAAAAAGCCATTCGTTATTATTTGCTTAATGAGAACCTCAAGGCTGTCTGCCGGGAAGGGGAAGCGAAAACTTTTGAAATAAGCCTCTATTACCCGCGGGCAGCAGCGCTTGATGTTTATATCCTCCCTGTTTTCGGTGCTGAAGGTGATGTGATCGGGGCCCTTCTTATTTTCCATGAAACAACCGAACTGCGTTCACTGGAAAAAATGCGCAGCGATTTTGTGGCAAATGTTTCGCATGAATTACGGACTCCTGTGACAACGGTGCGCGGTTATACAGAAACGATTCTTCATGAGAACCTAACCCGGGAAGAATTAGCTGATTTTCTTAAGATTATTGACAAGGAAACTGGCAGATTATCAGCCTTGCTAGATGATTTGCTGGACCTCGCACAGATAGAAAATGAAAAGGGTCTTGTAAAAGAAGAATCGGTTGACTTGAAGGCTGCGATTGATGAGGCAGTGCTGAATGTAGATGATTTAAGAGTTCAACAGGAAGTGACTATAGCAGCAAAACTTCCTGCAGAAGAAATGAATGTTGCCGGCAATGCAGAATGGTTGCGTCAGGCTTTAATCAATGTCCTGGAAAACAGCATCAGGCACGGCAGAAAAGGCGGAAAAGTCGAAGTAAGCCTGGTTGAAAAAAGTGGCGCTGCCGAAGTAACCGTCGCAGATGACGGGCCCGGTATACCAGATGCTGATCTGCCCTATGTGTTTGAACGTTTTTATCGTGTTGACAAGTCCCGCTCCCGCAAATTGGGCAGTACAGGGCTGGGCTTATCAATAGTTAAGCATATTATGGAAGCCCACGAGGCCGCTTATTCCCTGCAGAGCATTGAAGATAAAGGAACTACCTTCTCTTTTTCCCTACCGTTAATTTAACCCTAATTTAACCTTAATTTAACCTGTTTTTCCTTCCTATTTAACCTGGCACCTTTATGCTGTATTCAGGGCAAACAAGCTGCCCCAAACTATAAGTTTTTAGGAGGATTAGAATGAATCAGAAAAGGTGGCTGACTGTTTTAGGGTTAATGGTGATCTGCATGGCGCTAATTGCGGCCGGATGTGGCGAAGAGGAATTAGTTGAAGAAACTGCGGTCGACGAAACTGTCGATGAAGTGGAAGATGTAGAAAATACAAATGGTGAAAATGCGCCCCAGGAAGCAGCTTCATTTATGCTGGGCGGATCTGATTCCGAAGTTAATGTAGTTTCAAGATTAGCGGAAGAATATATGAATGATAATCCCCATGTTTCTATTGCTGTTACCGGTGGAGGTTCCGGGGTTGGCATATCTTCTTTGATTGACGGCGATATTGAGGTGGCTAACTCGTCCCGCCCAATGACAGATGACGAAATGGAGGCAGTTAAGGATAATCATGGTGAGGAGCCATATGCTGTACGTTTTGCTGTTGATGGCGTTGCTGTAGTAGTTAATGATGACAACCCGGTTGAAGCCTTAACAATTGACCAGGTTGGTGCAATGTACCGCGGTGAAATAACCAACTGGTCCGAAGTTGGAGGAGATGACCAGGAAGTTACTCTCTATGGCCGGCAGAGCACTTCTGGCACTTATGTTTTCTTCAGGGGCCTGGTTGTGCAGGACGAGTATTCAGAAAGAAAGCGCAATATGCCCGGTACTTCAGACATTGTAGAGGCTGTAATCAGCGATGGGGGCGGTATCGGTTATGCGGCCATCGGTTATGCTGACGAAGAGGGAGTTAAAGCATTGGACATAGCAGCTGATGAAGGTTCTGAGGCTTATGATCCAACTGTTCTGGAGAATGTTACCAGCGGTAACTATCCACTGACCCGTCCCCTCTACCAGTACATGGCTGGCAAACCTGAAGGGGCTTTGCTCGATTACCTGCTTTACGAAGTTAGCGATGAGGGGCAGGATATTGTCCTCGAGGAAGGGTTTTATCCGATTACAGATGAAGACCGTGAATTTAATAAAAATGCCCTGGAATAAAACAGGGTTAACAATAAAGGGCCCGGCAGCCTGGTTCAGTTTCAGGATGCCGGGTCTATAAAAAACATAGATGTAACTTGATAAAGGGTGGGATTGATTTGGTGTCCATTACGGAAAAAGCGATGAAAGCAATCTTTATTTTCTGCGGACTGGCGATTATATTATTCCTGGTCGGCATTCTTTACATTTTACTCTCCAACAGCATGCCCGGGTTAATTGAACTGGGCCTTGGTCCATTTTTTTCTGCAGAGGGATGGAACCCCGGAGCATACGGTGAACCTTCTTACAGCCTGATCAATATGATCTATGGCACCTTAATGGTTACCCTGGGGGCCTTGATCTTTGCAGTTCCGCTTGGCGTTGCAGCGGCAGCCTACCTGGCGGAAATTGCATCCCCCTGGGAAAGGGAGCTTTTTAAGCCGATCGTTGAAATTTTAGCCGGTGTGCCTTCAGTTGTCCTCGGTTTTTTTGGTCTGGTGGTGCTTGCTCCGCTGGTTGCCAGGTTTTTCAACTTAAACAGCGGCCTAACTGCTTTTAACGGGGCAATCCTGGTTGGAATCATGGCTTTGCCAACCATTATTACCCTGGCTGAAGATGCCATTACGGCAGTGCCTAAAGAATACCGCCATGCTTCGCTGGCCCTGGGTGGAACCCGCTGGCAGACCATCTGGAAAATAACCATACCGGCAGCATTTTCCGGAATTACGGCCTCTGCCATGCTCGGTATGGGCAGGGCAATTGGAGAAACAATGACTGTCTTAATGGTAACCGGTAACATGATTGCCAGGCCGGATTCGTTCCTTGAATCGGTCAGGACTCTAAGTGCCGGCATTGCCATTGATATTGGGGATGTGGCTTTTAATTCCATCCACTTCCACGCCCTTTTTGTGGCAGGTTTGCTGCTTTTTCTGATTACCTTTCTAGTCAACCTGCTTGCCGATATTTTAATCCAGCGTAAGCCGGAGGTAAGTAAATGAAAACTGAAGT
>SKPU01000264.1 GCA_007119335.1 Syntrophomonadaceae bacterium | reverse complement strand
CATCTGATCAACTTTTTCAGGTGGGTTCAAAAAGGCCTGTATATAGACATTCCTTTAGAAAATAAAGAGGAGTTTTACTACAGCCACCGAAAACGTTTTAATACCCTGATAGAAGAAGGGGAAAAATACAGCAAAGAAGCAGCAGAGCTTTTTTACTATCTTAATCGCACAGGCTATAACGGCCTCTGCCGTTTTAACCAGAAAGATAAGTTTAACGTCCCCTTCGGCCGCTACAAAAAAATCAACTATATCCGTGACTATGAACAGTATCGGGAAGTCTTTAAACGCTGGGAGTTTAGCTGTTCAGATTTTGAAGAGCTTACCTTAAATAATGATGATTTCATCTATGCCGACCCTCCCTATGATGTTGAATTTACCACCTACTCGAAAGGCGGTTTCGACTGGAACAATCAGGTGCGCCTGGTGAAATGGCTGTCAAAACATGCCGGGCCGGTTGTATTATCAAACCAGGCAACAGAAAGAATCGTCAAGCTTTATCAGGATTACGGCTTTAAAGTTGATTGTCTTGATGCGCCGCGGATGATCAGCTGCACCGGGGACAGAACCCCGGCGAAAGAAGTTCTCGCCAAGAAGGGGTTGTAAATATGGCCCCTCACGATACCCGTACAGGGCATGTTTTAGAGCAGATGATCTTACCTTCTCTGGAATACAGCGGCTAATGATCAGGGATATTATCCAAACTGCAGCCGCAGACATCCCCGCAGCATTTTCCTTTAATATTTAGCTTGTCCATCAATACAGCATAGGCACAGCCGACACCGGGACGGACATATATGGCTTGTTGCGGACAGTTCCTGGCGCAGGCGCCGCACTCCATGCAGGCATCACGGTCGGTAATTGAACTAGTTTTACCAGCAAGCGTAAATACCTGCTGCGGACAGACTTCCATGCACATCCCGCAGCCATTGCATTTATCCTGGTCAATTTGCAGGGTCACTACATTTTTCAAGTATTTAAATTTTTTCATAAGCGCCTCCACTATGCTTATTATTTTAAATAAAGTATCCGGCTATAAGGCCAATCAGGCCCAAACTTGCCGATAGTATAATCGCTGGCAGGGCAAAACTCATTTCTTTTACCACACCGGAAAGAGAAGTATAGGTGGTAGAACCGGTAAAATTCATGCCCAAAAATGCTGTAATCGCCGGTATAGCCAGATAGTAAGCAGCGGTTTGCAGCCAACCTGCAGATGTAGTGATCAAAACAGTATAGACCAAAACCCAAAGCACACCAAGCACCCACCCTTTCCAGGCGAGCGCTCGCCCTGGAATATAGGGCAGCAGGGCGGGAACCAGAACTATTCCGATCAGGATCGCGGCAAAAAAGGGCGCAAAGTCCATCAAAGACTGCCTTAGCAAAGATATAAATATAATAGGGCTTTTGTCTGCCAAAAGAGCTGCCATATTAAGCAGAAAAAACAAGCCAATCAGGCCGAGCGCAGGCTTAAGCATAGCAACTAGTTCAATCGGCGCGAGGATCAGGCGATCGGGCAGGGTAAAACTAGGATGACGCATTTCCGGTTCAGCCTTGTTGTTGCCGCTTAGAAATTCAGGAATATCAGCTGCCCTGACCGGACCGTACACTACCTTAAAACCGCTTTCCTTTCGCATCGCATGCGCCGATACTCCAGGGGCTGCCAGCTGCGGCAGGATCAGAGTGCGATGCGAAACTATTTCACCTAAACTTGTAGCATCAACCATTCTCATTAATTCTGCAGTGCTGAAACTGCCTTTGCCGGCGGCACACCAGACATTAATCCCTTTTGTATCAAGCACCAGGATCCAAAGGTTAAGGCCCGCGAGTTCCCGGCGTAACTGATCAAAACTCAATTTGTAGTTGGCTGAAACCAACACCGGTGAAGTAGGTTCGGGATTGCCGACTGCATAAAGACCTGGGGGAATGATATAGTCCATTCTGCCTAAACCAAGGCGTGCTTTTATCGATCCAGTCAAATCCTTGCGATCAAGAACAGCCGCAACCTGGTAAACGGGGCCGGCATTTGTTTCCAGCTGCCCGGTTATCCAATTTGCACTCCCTGTATCTTCGAAAGATGCTGTATTTTGTTCATCGGGCCGGCAGGTGGATTCCTGGTTATCGTCAATCATAGGTAACTTATTTAGCTGGTTGCTCATTTATTAATTCCTCCCGGCAGTTCGGATCGATATTGCTATCCATTGCTGTAGACAGTAAGTGCAGACTCTCAAAGATTTGGGCATGTTTATCTTCAGGAATAACAGCGAAAATATCAGCATAAAATTGGTCAAAGGTGCGGTTGATATCAACATAAACCTGTTCGCCTCTCTCGGTAAGGGTAATGCTCAGATAGCGGCGATCCCTGGGATTTACCTTTCGTTCCACCAGTCCAATCCGAACCATGCCTTCAATGGTGCGGCTAAGAGTGCTGGTGTCAAGGCCTAAAACAGAAGCTAAATTAAAAAGGGTAATCTCACCACTCCTTCCAACCTCCAGTAAGGCATGGCATTGTGCCACGGTAATGCCGCAGCAGGCTGCATCGCTTTTCGAAAGCAAACCCAGGTTGCGCTGCATCTGCCGCATTACTTCACGGAAACGACGGATCTCATCAGGTTTCATTACTCTTAAGCTCCTTTACAAGAAACACAATAAAACTTGGTTCATACATTAGTTGTATTATACAACTAATCAGAGGTTCGGTCAAGACTAAATTTAAGGAAGCTGGTTTATTACCTGGCCGGCCTTATTATGTTGGCAGTAAATGAATTGCTGCCGTTAAGCAATGTGGCTCCTGCACCTCAACCCGACCTCTGCAGCTGCTAAGAATCAAACAAGTTAGTGATGTCTACAAAAAAATTTTCACCTACAACGAACCCTTCAAAACCGACAACAATCCGGTCGACAAGCTTTTTTGGTAAGCGAAAAAATTTTGCGGTTGGGTGAAGGTCCTGAGATTGAACCTTCAAAATTGAAGAGACTGATCAGGTGCCGTAAAAATTTAAGTTGACATTGCCTGTAAAAAATTTTACGATAATTCTATGAAAACAAGCCGTGACATAATGCTCTGTGATCTCGATGCATTTTTTGCATCGGTTGAACAGCTAGACCGCCCGGAGTATCAGGGCAAGCCTCTCCTGGTAGGCGGCGACCCCACCGGCCGGGGAGTTGTTTCAACCTGTTCATATGAAGCCAGGAAATACGGTGTCCGCTCAGCAATGCCTATGAAAAAAGCGCTGGAACTGTGCCCTCATGCAGTAGTCCTCAGGGGGAACATGGCCCGCTATAAAGAAGTTTCTAACCAGGTCCGGCAGATTTTCGAAAGCTTTACCCCGGATATTGAGTTTATTTCCATTGACGAAGCATACCTGGCTGTTCCCAAAGACAGTGGTTACGATAAAGGAAAAGAAATTCACCAAGCTGTCCGGGAAAAACTCCATCTTCCGATTAGCGTTGGCATTTCCGTTAATAAACTGCTGGCCAAGATAGCCTGCGAACTGGCCAAACCGAACAATGTAGGTACCCTCTGGCCGGAAGAAGTCCCGGAGCAATTATGGCCGCTTTCAATTCGCAATCTGCCGGGAATTGGTCCGGTAACAGAACAGAAACTGGAACGCTTTGGAATTAAAACAGTTCGGGATTTAGCCAACCACCCGCTGGATCCCTTGATCCGCTATCTCGGAGACCATGTTAAAACACTCCATCAATATGCCCACGGCATCGATAACCGTGAACTCGAAATGGAGCACGAAGCAAAATCCATTTCAGAGGAAACAACTTTCCCGGAAGATATCTTTGACCCTGAATACATTTTTGCTGTGCTCCAAGAACTTTCTGCAGGAGTAGGTTACCGTCTGCGAAAAGGGGGGATTTCCGCCAAAACAATCACCCTCAAGTTACGTTTTCAAGGTTTCCAGACCATCACCCGCAGCAAATCTTTGCCCGAAACAATATTTGGAGATTTTGAAATCTACAGGACCGCCAAAGAGCTCTTTCAAAATCACTGCGGAACCCCTCCCTGGCGCCTGATCGGAATTCAGGCTTCAGGGTTTGAGCATGGCACCCAGTTAACTCTGCTCACCCCTACCCCGGCAGAAGCAAAAGAAAAAGAGATCTTAGTTGTTAAGGATCAACTTAGAAATAAATACGGCTCGGAAATGATTATCCAGGGCAAAAGACTGACCAAAAAGCCAAAAGGCAAAAGTGATCTTTAGGTTTGAGCTGCCTGGCGGTACGATATTGCGCGGCCACTGGATCGTGAAGCAGCTTATCTTCATCAAGCATGCACTGCATGATCGAGTTGTTGAAGAGCTTTCTCAACAACTGACCGGGGACAACCCAGGTTCATCCTGACAAAGCCTGTTCCGCCCTGGCCGAACATAGCTCCCGAATTTAAAGCTAACCCTGCTTTCTTTTCCATAAACTTTTGCAGCTCCTGATCATCCATCCCGAGGTTGCGGCAATCTATCCAGGCCAGGTAAGAGGCCTGGGGCTGAATTGCTTTTATTTCCGGGACATTTTTTGCAATATAATCTTCCACTAATTTATGATTCCCTTCAATATAGCTTATCAACTGTTCCAACCACTGCTGACCACCACTGTAGGCAGCTTCCGCTGCTGCTACTGCAAATAAGTTAGGCCTGGACATCTCATTTCTGGCCAGGGCAATCTTATATTCTTTGGCCAGCCTGGGATTAGGGATTATAATATTAGAAATCTGCAGTCCGGCCAGGTTGAAAGTTTTACTGGGCGCATAACAGGTTATCGAATTCATGGCGAAATCCTCTGACAAAGCAGCAAAAGGGATATGCTTGCTACCGCTTAAAACCAGATCTCCATGAATTTCATCACTGACCACCAGAATATCATTGTTTATGCAAATGTCACCCAACCTGCAAAGGGTTTCCCTGTTCCATACCATTCCTCCGGGATTATGGGGACTGCAAAGGACAATCATTTT
>SKPU01000151.1 GCA_007119335.1 Syntrophomonadaceae bacterium | reverse complement strand
TTACTTCTTTGAAATAAAAAAAACCGTATCTAATCGTTCAGGTCGCGCCTGATATTGATTGTTATACGGGAATTTAAGTAATATCATTCTGGTTAAAACCCGGCCCGCTTACCGGAGGCGCTATTCATTATTATAAAAAGAATTAGCAACCTAGCTTTAATAAGTATCTCATAATGTCAGTTTTTTAGCAAAAGGTGAAGGTGGTCGAAAAATGAAGATTATCCTTGATATAAAAAGCATTCAATGATTAATTGAGGTAATCAGGAGTAATCACTTCACGAGGATTGTTCATAATAACCAGGAGCAAAAAATGATTTGGCATATTGGATAATGCTGTCAACTATGATATGATAAGTAGAAATTTGAAGAAGACAGGATGTTTACCATGAGACCAATTGTAAATCAAATAATCAATATAATAATCGCTGACAGAAACCTTTTAAATCCTGCTGAGCGATACCGGGTGGGACTTATTGAAAGCTGGGCAAGCATCTCCGGGAATCTCCTGTTAACTATCATAAAGATGGTATTTGGACTGCTTTCCAACAGTATCGCCCTAATTGCTGATGCTGTACACAGCGCTTCAGATATTTTCTCTTCTCTGGTTGTCTTAATCGGTTTTATGGTGGCCAAGAAGAAACCGGACCCTGAACATCCCCACGGTCACGGACGAACCGAATATCTTGCAGGCCTGGGAATCTCAGTAATATTAATCGGAGCAGGCGGGGCCTTCATCTATAACTCGTCCATAAGATTGGCCAAAGGTATTTATGCAAGTCCGAGCATTCCTGCAATTGTTGCAGTTGTTATTGCTATATTAATCAAGGAATTTTTGTATCGCTTTTCAGCACAACTGGGCAAGCTGATCAATTCTGAAACCCTGCTTGGCGACGCCTGGCATCATCGCAGCGATTCACTATCCTCCGCCCTGGTCTTGATAGCACTGCTCGGTAGATATTTCGGCCTTTATAGTCTCGATGCTTACTTCGGTTTTGTGATTGCCCTATTTATAATCTATGCAGGCTTGAAAATTGCCCGTAACTCCTGCAGCCGCCTTTTGGGTGCTGCTCCGGATCAAGAACTGCAGGAAGAAGTAATTTGCTGTGCCCGGGAAATTGATGGTGTTCTTGATGCCCACGATCTGGAAATCCACGATTACGGTTCCTGGAAGGTCATTACCATCCATATTGAAATAAACGGGAATTTAAGCCTGGAAAAAGCGCATGACATAGCTGAACAGGTCGAAGACCAGGTCAGCGAAAACTTCTATTGCAACACAATAGTCCACTTAGATCCAAGTTAAAACCTGTTCTTATCCGATCTGTAATGATTACTTCTTTGCAGAGTCCGCTCACGGCGGTCACATATTAGATCCCTCAGCCTCCGCCTCCGAACCCAATTTCCTTGACTTCTCCATCTTCTACAACAACCGGAACTTTGTCCGCCTTATATTCTCGGCGAACTTTGTCTAGAGCTTCAGAATCAGAGCTGACGTTATAAAGTTTGTATTGAGCACCTTTCTTCTTAAGCACTTCAAGCTGCTTTTCACAGTAAGGGCATCCATCCTTGACATAAAGCTCCAGCATATTGGCACCTCCATTTATTAGGATCTTTAATATAAGCTTGTTATTATTATAAGGGGAGAAGACGGCTATAGCAAGAGACAATCGATTTCAAAACCTTGACTTTACTGCGCCTCTTGATTATAATGCATCCAGAATAGAATCACGCTTTAAGGGGAAAACCGCTCGCGGGGAAAGTCGCTTTCCCGTGAGTTTATTTATTAGGGGAGGAATCACAAAATGCAGATTGCCCTGGCCCAGCTTAACCCAACTATAGGAGCTCTCCAACAAAACTTAGAAAAAGTAAAAGGGTACTACCGACAAGGAGTGGAAGGCGGTGCAGATCTGGTCGTCTTTACTGAACTGGCCCTGCCCGGTTATCCTCCCAAAGACCTGTTGAACTATAAAAGCTTTCTTGGTAAGGAAAGGGAATTGATTAAAAAGGAACTTCTGCCCCTTACTAACCAACCGGGCATCCCAATCTTGATCGGAGCCTCTCACCAGCAGGGAAACAGGCTGTTTAATGCAGCGTTACTCCTGGAAAATGGTAAAATCAAATCCACTCATCTAAAATCACTATTACCCTTTTTTGATGTCTTCGATAAAACAAGATACTTTACCCTTTATACGGACCGTAAAATCGAAATGCTCGGCGGCAATCTGCCTACCGCGATAACCGTCTGTGAAGATATCTGGAATGATATGGATTATTTTCCAAACCCGATTTACGATATTGATCCCCTTCAGGGTCTTTTTGCCCAGGGAGCAAATTTGCTAATAAACCTTTCTGCATCCCCCTATCACCTGGGCAAACATGCTTTAAGAGAAGACATGCTGCCTTTCCTTGCTAAAAAGTATAACAGTGCCGTTATTTACTTAAATCAACTTGGCGCTAATGATGAACTCATTTTTGACGGTTCAAGTTTAGTCTATAACAATCAGGGTGAACTGCTTTATCGCGCCTCAGCCACTGAAGAAGAGATCTTTTACGTGGATACAGAAGACCTCTATAAGCCAGCTTCTAAAATTGTGCCCCCTGACCGCGACGACATTAGTACCGTGCTGCAGCTACTAAAACTTGGGACCAGGGATTACCTTGCTAAAACCGGCTTCAAGAAAGTAGTCTTCGGTTTGAGCGGAGGTATTGATTCAGCCGTTGTCGCTGCTATTGCTGCTGAGGCAATCGGCCCAGAAAACGTGCTGGGGGTTATCATGCCATCGCCCTACTCTTCAGAACACAGCACCAGCGATGCCGTGGACCTGGCCAAAAATCTGGGCATTGACTACCGGACAATTAGTATTGATCAGCCTTTCAACTCTTTCGTCAGGCTTTTAAATAATGGAGAAGAACCTGTTCAGGATTTAGCTGAAGAAAACCTGCAGGCCCGCCTGCGGGGCAACATAGTGATGCACATTTCAAACCGAGAAGGATACATGGCCCTGGTCACCGGCAATAAATCGGAATTAGCAGTGGGCTACTGCACCCTCTACGGGGATATGGCCGGCGGGTTGGCCATGCTGGGAGATATACCGAAAATGATGGTTTACGATCTGGCCAACCATATAAATGAAATATGCCAGCGAAAGATGATCCCTCGCCGGATTATCTCCAAGGCCCCTTCGGCAGAACTGCGACCCGATCAGAAGGACGAAGATTCTCTGCCCCCTTACGACATTCTTGATCCAATCCTGGAAATGTACCTGGAAAAGAATTTTTCTGGGGAGGAAATTGCTGAAAGGGGTTTCAAAAGAGAACTTGTCGAAAAGGTAATCCGCATGATTGATACTTCAGAATTTAAAAGGCGCCAGGCCGCTCCGGTTTTACGTTTTACACCTAATTCTTTTGGCCGGGGTAGACAGATGCCGATTGCCCGGGGTTATGAATTCTACTAAGCCCGGAAAACCCTATTTTAAAGGCATCCTGTATTAAACTGAAGCAAATTTGAGTAATTAGAAGGTGAGATTATGAGAAAAGATCTCCTCAAAACAAACTCAGATCAGGCTTATGATGTTATTGTGATCGGCGCCGGGCATGCTGGTTGCGAAGCGGCTCTTGCAGCCTCCAGGCTTGGCTGCCGAACTCTTTTGCTAACCTTAAATCTGGACATGGTTGCATTTATGGCCTGCAACCCTTCACTGGGCGGCCCCGGTAAAGGCCACCTGGTGCGGGAAATAGATGCCCTGGGCGGAGAAATGCCCCGCATTGCAGATAAAAATATTTTACAGATGAGGCTGCTCAATACTGGCAAAGGACCTGCTGTGCAAGCTTTGCGCGCCCAAATCGATAAATGGGGCTACCAGCGAAAAATGCGGATAGCTCTTGAAAATGAAGCCAGATTAACTATTCGAGAAGATATGGCTGAAGAGATTGTCAAAGAAGATGAAACCCTGCAGGGAGTCCTTGGACGCAGTGGAGAATTTTTTTCGGCTCCTACAATCATTGTTTGCAGCGGGGTTTACCTGTCCTCGGAAATATTCCTGGGGGATTGCCATTACATTGGCGCCCCGGGCAGCCTGACTCCTTCCATAAATTTAGCATCCAGCCTGGAGAATTTAGGCATTACCCTCGATCGTTTCAAGACCGGAACCCCGCCAAGAGTTTACCGGCGCAGTATCAACTATTCAGGGTTAACTCCTGTTTACGGTGATCCTGAAGCACCGGGATTCTCGATAACCTGCAAAGCGGTTCCTGCTGAACAAACTCCCTGTTGGATGACCTATACAAATCCGGCTACTCATCAAATTATCAGCGATAATTTTTCCCAGGCTCCGCTTTACAGTGGCCTTATTAAAGGGACCGGCCCCCGCTACTGCCCTTCGATCGAAGATAAGGTTGTTCGTTTTGCGGATCGCGACCGCCATCCGATATTTATTGAGCCTGAAGGCGCAGACATTGACGAACTATATCTACAGGGTATATCCACCGGCCTACCGCCTGACATTCAGCAATCATTTTTGCAAACCATTAAAGGCTTCGAAAACGTGGAAATTATGCGTCCGGCTTACGCTATTGAATACGATTATGCCCCGCCCACCCAGTTAAAAATATCCTTAGAAACCAAAGCGGTGAAAGGCCTGTTTTTCGCCGGTCAGATTAACGGAACGACAGGTTATGAAGAAGCAGCTGCCCAGGGGCTACTCGCCGGAATTAACGCAGCACAGCTTTTAAAAGGAGAAGAACCACTAATTATCAAGCGCCACGAAGCTTACATCGGGGTTATGATCGACGACCTGATTACGCGGGGAGTTCAGGAGCCATACCGCATTTTCACTTCCCGGGGAGAGTACCGTCTGCTGCTGCGCCAGGATAATGCCGATCTACGCCTGACTGGGAAAAGCAGGGATCTTGGACTGATTGATGAAGAACGCTACCAGCTTCACCTGGCTAAAAAAGTGTTTAT
>SKPU01000184.1 GCA_007119335.1 Syntrophomonadaceae bacterium | reverse complement strand
TAGTGGGAGCAGATGTGAGAAACACAAACGGGATAGGCAGTATGACCGGGACTATGACCGTACCCGGGGGACCGCCCACCAGAGGGGGTACGGGGTAAACTGGCAGCGACTTAGAAAGATGGTGCTTGGTGCCGAACCGAGTCGCAGGAAAAAAGGAAACACCTCTATATTAATGCAAGAAGCATTGAATCCTTTTAAAAAGGCAGGTGTTGAAACAAACTTAATATTTTTAGGTGATTACAGTATTGAAGATTGTAATGGCTGCGAAGGTTGCAGAGATACATATAGATGCATAGTAAATGATGATATGCAAAAGCTATATCCGGCTATTTTAGAAGCCGATGCCATTATTTTAGGCTCTCCTACTTATTTCTATAACATAACTGCGGATATGAAAGCATTTATTGATAGATGTTACTGCTTCGAAATTTTTGATGACGACAATCGTTCAGTCTGGATGAGTTTAAACGAAGCCCTGGGCATAAAATATGCTGCAGTAATTGCTGTTAATGAACAGGAAACAGAAGAAGATATGGGATTTGCAGCTGAAGCGATGGTAAAGCCTTTAGAAGCTTTAGGCTATAGAGTGGTCAGTACAGTTAAGGGGTTGCACCTTTATGCAGCTGGAGACGCATTAAGTAATGAACAGGTGATGCAAAAAGCAAACCGGGCTGGAGAAAAGCTGTTCAAAACTTTACAGTTGGAAAAGAGAGTAAAAAAACAGCTGGCCGAAAAAAACTATAAGGTTTAACAATTGCAATACCGCTTTGAAAAGGTAAACCGATGAGACTTTACGACGGTTTGAATGGACGCTAAGAATGGCTGATCTGATCCAGTCATTGCCGGGCGGAGCGGAGGCTTTATGCTGTAGCTTGAAGTCGATAAGAAAGAGGAACCGGTTCCTGCAGGTGAGCAATAAATGTAAAACCTGGTGTGATCCTGTCTCCGGAAAGGAGCGACTGTTAATCAGGTAATGGAATATAAAGAGACGATTTATGTAGATCCCGGTGAGTTAGATGAAGTAGAAGAAATCTTGTCTAACAAAAAAGGCTACTGCAAACAGTTTAAAAAAGATGCGGTAATCGCCACTTACTCGGTTCAATTTATTAACGATTTCGAGGCCGATATTGAAGTATATAACGGATCCCCTCCGTATGTAACCGGTTCGCTTTATCTGCCCGTTGAAAAGGAAGAAGAAATAACCTTATACGAAGTAGATGCTCTTTCTGCTGCCAGGGAACTTGCGGGTGAACATCATTTTTCATACAGCGAAGATCTCTATATTGTTTCGGTAAAGAAAGATACCTTTAATTACTAGGGATGCACAATCCGGTCTCCCTGCTTCTTACCCGCCAGAGGCTCGTCTTTCACCGGCATTTTTGATTAACCTCTAACCACTTTATTCATAAATTTTTTGTAGCTCAATGCGTTAAGAAGCAAAGCGTAAATTAGTCCAATCCACAAGTATAGATTGAAGCTCAAGTACATATGCTCTTCTCCTCTGATTACTGTACTGATAATTTTGGCCGGCCAGAAAGCGGGGAAGATTGAGAAGAAGAGTTCCTTGGCATCATTAAAGAGCAGGGCGATTATCGGTAGGATGATGATCATCCCGAGCAGTTTCATAATTGCAAAACCCTCGATCTTGTTTTGGGAGAAGATATTTATAGTCAGGCCGGTTATTGGTGCACTGAGCGCGGCCAGGCCTGCGATGGTCAGGATGTCACCCCCGGACAGATTCCCTAGATCAGAAAACCACATTACGAATACACATCCGACAAAGGTGAGTATTAATACCATAATCAGGCGAAAAGACATAAACTGGCTGAAGCTCAAGGGAGTAACATTGATTGAATTGATAATGTGATCATCACGGTCTTCCAGAATAGAGAAGCCAATTAACGCCCCGAAAGCTATGGGGGTGATCATGGTTAATGCTGCTAATATAAAATCTGCATTAGGTTCGATCATAAAATCGCTGGTTTCAGCGATGGCCGGTAAAGCATAGCGCCCTATAAGCCCGAATAGAAGTGGGTAAAAGAGCATGAAGCGCATCATCGGGTCTCTCAGCCATTTCTTAAACTCGCTGATCATAAAGGCGATATACATCTTTTATACCCCGCTTTCGCTTACTGCAAATTGTTCGAACCTTTTCAGGACAAAGATAAAAAGGATAATCGAACCGATCCCCAGGTAACCAAGGGCATAAACAATTTCCCACAGTTCGGTTTCGCCCGCTGGGGCATAAAGCAGGATCATGGCTGCCTTGGTGGGAGCGATATAGAGGATTGCTTCAACAATATCTTGTTGAATGATCTGCATATATTCCAGCAAAACAGGAATCATGAAGATAAACATATATTTCATCATGTTGATCAGAAGGGCTGTAAAGTCCCGGGAATTATAGGTGAGCAAAAAACCGACCAGGGAGTGAAAGAGGGCTACCAGAATTACTGCCCCCAACAAACCCAAAAAGCTCATATCTATCTCTTTAAAAATAACAACATAGAGGTAAAGAATGGTCAGCGTAATTACACTGCTTGCCACGGTAATGATTGACTTGTTCAGCAAATAGTCCAGCTTGCTGATCGGGGTAACCAGCAGTGTGTGCAGACTGCCTTCCTGTTTTTCAAAAAAGATAGTCACCCCAACCATCAGGATAGCCATCGAAGTCGCATCGACATAAATCAGCATGGGGAATATGAAAGTAATATCCGGAAGTTCAGTTAAGTAGAGGACCCCGATCCAGAGCAGAGCTACAACTGCACTGGCGCTCAAGATGTTGTAGCGCTGCAGGCGCTTTATTTCTCCGAGGAGAAGCACAAAAAAATTAGTCATGTTTTTCCACCCCTGTGATCTTGATGAAAATATCATCCAGGGTTGTTTCTTTACTGTGCATGGTGATAATTTTTTTGTTGCGCACCAGCTTGAAGAAATCTTCGTTGCGGTTGATCGTATCTAAATCAAAAGATACTTTACTGGTGGCTTCCTCATTGCCGGTATCATATTCCACTTCTACTTTTCTTTCGCCATATTTCATTTTCAGGTTTTGGGGAGTATCAATTTCAGCGATACGCCCATCAGCCATGAAGGCAACCCGGTCACATAGTTCATCGACGTCGCTCATCAGGTGGGTGCTTAGAAGCACGGTTCCTCCGTAGCTTCGGAATTCTTTGATCATGGTTTTCAAGGTACGTGCATTAGCCGGATCGAGGCCGATGGTCGGTTCATCAAGGAAAAGCACAGCCGGATTGTTTAAAACAGCGCGGACAAAGTTAAGGCGGATTTTCATCCCCTTGGAGAATTCGTCCACTTTTTTCTTTTTTGCTTCATAAATGCCCAAACGCTGCATCATGGCATCAGTGTTGGCCTGATTGCGGTAAAGCTTTTTAAAGAAGTGTATATTCTCATCGGCGGTTAGCTTGGAAAAGTGGACCGGCACTTCGAATCCGACCCCGATTTCCTGGTAATATTGTTTGTCAAAATTCTTAAGTTCTTTGTTCCGGTAGTAAATCTCACCCTGGTAATCGGTTAGTAGTTTAACCATGATTTTCTGGGTGGTACTTTTTCCAACTCCACTGGGGCCAAGCAGGCCGAAGATTTCCCCCTGCCTGATATCAAAACTTATCCCTTTTATGGTATCCTTGCGGTTGCGTGGATAGCGGTAAGTAACGTCTCTAACCTGGAACAAAGTTCATAACCCCCTTTTGCTGCAGTCGGTGAGTATTGTCCTTTTGCATGGGCGGCGTTCCTATCCCTAATAAAAGAATTCGCTAGAATGTCGTTTTCCCCTCCTAAATCGCCTTTATATTTTGGTTCTATTATAGTTTTCTATCTTCTTCATGTTCGGGCACCCCGGTTCTTCTATTTACTAGATTATTAAAGACTCAGGCAACTTCGAGTATCCTCTAAAGCAATATGGAATGTTGCAGCCCGACTTTTACAGTTTAAAAAGGCAAAAGCCCCATGTATGCAGCAAGCACAGGGTTTTTTTGATTTAGCGGTAAAATGTTTTTGTTATGCCACAGAGTAGTATTTTTCAAAAATTTGTTGAAAACCTCCTGCAGCAATATTGCTGATTTCCAGGCCAGGTGGACGGGTATCTGCTACCGGCCCGGAGAGGGTAAAAAAGCGCAGTTTGCCTACACCCTAACCCGGACAAGCCGGTACCATAAAAGTTGGATTTCAAAATGACCCCTAATAAACGTAGTGTACGTCGGCATTTGCGGGATCGCTCAAAAAAGTCTTGCCAAATTTGCGCAGAATTTTAGTGTTAAGGGCCTAAGCGGTTCCGGGGTAGCCGTGGGCATCTTAATTTATTTGATAAGCAGGGATTTTGCGGGAAGCATAGAAGTACTATTCAAAATTATCTGTCCAGTATTGTAAAACCTTTTACCTGGAGGTGAAGAAATGTTTAAAAACCGGGAAAAAATTATGGCCCGGGTAGCAGAAATGCCCAGGGGAGAAAAATCGCCGTCAAACCGCTATTGGTGCCTGACCTGCAAAATGCTTTTTTCGATGGAGGAACCTGTTTGTCCCTATATGTCGAAGATATGTATCAATACTCCTATACCCGTGGAACTGGCTGGCCCGGAATCGACAATCAGCCTGGAAAAAATTGGCCTGTTTTATCCAAAAATCCCGCAAAAAATGCTGGCTTTTTTGGCAAAAGGCGATCCTAAAGAAATTGCCAGGCTGTGGGTCGAAGAATACTTTGATTTTCTTGAGCAATGGAATTTTGCATATAAGCATGAACCAATGCAGACCATTAAAAGTTTTATTATCACAATTTCGGGCAGTGAAACCGGGCAGCGGATCCGTTCCGGTGAAATAACCCTGATCATCACTGATTTGGAGAAAGTATGGGACCAGGTAAGGTTTTTTAGTATTTTAGAGCCAGCCCTGGAACTATTAAAAGAAAAATTAGAGGTCAAGGAAACAATTAAGCTTGACACCCTTGATATT
>SKPU01000143.1 GCA_007119335.1 Syntrophomonadaceae bacterium | reverse complement strand
TTTCGATTATATCAATACAAGAGCGTTTGTAAAAGGCATGGAGAGGCTGATAATAGGAGCCGATGCGCGGAACAACCGCATCAAAATCAGGAGCAAAACCGGACATATATTTAATTAGTTCCAGGTTTAAAAAAGGCAAGTCACAGGCTGCCACAAATTGATAAGGCAAATTTGAAGCACTCAATCCGGCATGAATTCCCCGCAAAGAGCTTTTCTGATTCTCAGTAAGTAAATCACCGGTTAAACGAGCCGGTAAAAAATCATATAGATCCGGTCGATCTGTGACTACGGTAATTTCCTGGAAAAACTCAAGAAGCTTCCCTGCTACCAAGCCAATCAGGGTTTGTCCATTAAAATCCAGTAAACCTTTTGGCCTGCCCAGCCGTTTGCTGTCACCGCCTGCAAGGATTACAGCGCCTCTCTTTATTTCACCTCTATCTTCCATTGCACCATCCACTCTTTCGCTATCCAATTCCTGCAGGGTTTTAATGTGTCATCCTTTATTCGGACAGGTATTTTAAACGTTTTCTTTCACTGATTCTAACCATAATAATGCCCACTTCATAAAGCAGCATTAATGGCACAATCATTACTGCCTGGGAAATAATATCGGGAGGAGTAATCACCGCTGAAATAGTGAGCATGATTAAAAGTGCAATCTTCCTGTAACGACGCAAAAAGTCAGTCGTGATTAAACCAATCTTACCAAGGGTCCAGGTAAACAGGGGTAGTTGAAAAACCGCGCCAAAAGCAACATGAAAAGAAATAACGAATGAAAGATACTCACTGATAGTGAGTTGGGGTTCCAACTGAGCATCGGCAAACTGCAGAAAAAAACTTATAGTGTAAGGGAAAACAATGTAATAAGCAAATATCACGCCACCACTGAAAAGAAATAGAATCCCCGCTAAGACAGCAATAAAAAACTTCTTTTCGCTACGGACCAGCCCTGGGAAAATATATGCTGTCAGCTCATAAAGAATTACAGGTAGAGCAACTATAAATCCGCTAAACAGAGCCAGCTTTAAGTTAGCCATAAAAGCTTCCGGAGGAGAAAGGTAAATCAAAGTTAAGTCACCGAGCGGGCGGGTTAATATGCTACGGATAAACTCGATGTAAGAAAAACAGATTCCTGCTGCAACAATCAAAGCGCCTGCTGAAATCATCAGTCGCAGGCGCAACTCTGAAAGATGGTCTAGGACGGGCATAGTGCCGTTTTTATTATTACCCACTTTACACGAATACCTCCCGGCATTCCCGGCACTGCTTTAATATCCTCCCTGTTTTAGTAAACTCCGGAAACGTCACTGCAACCCCTACTTATCAGCCTCGGAGTTTGGGGCAGTCGATTCGTCAGATTCAGAACTTCCCTTTAGTCCTTCTTTTAATTCGACCACGCTTTTACCGACCGCTTTAGCAAGTTCAGGAAGTTTGGTGGAACCAAATATCAAGAGAATTACTGCTAAAACAAGGATTATCTCTGTCGGTCCGATTTTTCCAAACATAACAAATCCTCCTCTATAGAGAATTAATTCGTAAAGAATTAACACATTATTTTTTTACATTTGTATTGTAACATATTATCACTTGCAAAGGAAATTTATTATTAGCTACCGCTTTTTTTATCAGTCTCATTGTCGTCCAGACTAATAGTTTCCTTTAGCTCTCGTGTAGCCTTTCTAAACTCCTTTAATCCGTTGCCGATTGAACGACCCATTTCCGGCAATTTTGCCGGGCCGAAGATGACCAAGGCAACTACAAGGACAAGTAATACTTCCCACAGGCCTATTTTGCCACCGATCAACCTACTCACCTCCAAATATAGAGCGACCTCATGCAATGACTATTATAACTTATCTCAACAATAATTGCGATATTCTATAATAAATATTTACTTTCATCTCTCTTTGGCTGAAAGCTTAAGATACACAAAGAGGGCCGGTGCTCCGAGAGTTGCCCAAACCCCTCCCAGCGCATAACGCACAAACCCGAGTGGAACAATATCGGAAGGCAGTATCCCTCCTAAACCGACAATAATACCGAACAACACTGCCAGACCAAGCAGCACTTTTAAAACCTGGATCGGTAAGGAGGCAGTAAGGACTGATCTAACTTTTTCTTTTTCAATAACATAACCAAAAGAAATCCCGGCAAGATAGCCTAAAATTTTCGGAGGATCTGCTCCCGGCAAAACAACGACAAGTAGGACCGGTATCGCGATCGAAAGGGCAATCAAAACCGGAGTGGAAAACTTATCAATCCATCCTTTTTCAAAAAACCGGACACTTAGCCAGAGAAAGAATAACAAGAATGGTATACCAAAAGCCAAGCCACCCAAAACATCACCTAAAAAGTGATAGCCGAGTACCAGCCTCGAGAATCCAATCAAAACAACAGCCAAAATAGTCCAAACCCAAAAACCATTACTTTTAATGCGAACCGCCAGATAGCCCCAGACAGTTACTGCAGTCAGGGTATGGCCGCTGGGAAAAGCGTAACTTCCGGCCGGATGCTCAATGCCTTCAATCGGGGGACGCTCAAGCAAGGTTATATCTTTAATCAGGTTAGAGTAGGTTGCCGAGCTCAGAAGAACAAACGCACCCCAGAAGCCCAGTGATTTACTGACGCACCAGAGTAAGACACTGAATAAGATCATAAAAAACTCATCATCGCCAATAAAGGTAAAAACCCGGAAAAATACTTCTACAGCTGGAAAATCGCGCCAATGCTGCAGGGCGATAATAAATTCAACACTACGGGTAAAGGGCCAGGCAAAAATCAAAATTGCTGCCGATATTACACTTACTGCCAGTAAGAATAAGAGCCAAAATGATTCACGCTGCGGGTCATCTGAAAAAAAGGGATTCGTGACGGGTGGATATTTCATTGTTTAGGCTTCCGGCAAAGAAGTGTAGTAAATTGAGCAGCTACCAGCAGTTGTTTAGGGGAAATCTGGATCAATGTCAGAACTAAAGTCTTGCAGAAGTTCTTTCGCCTGCTCCAGGAAAGGCCTGGGAACCAAAACCTGCACCTCCACGGCCTGGCCGCCGATAACCCGCATAGCACCTGCATATGGGTTGCTATCTGCTTTCCTGGCCGGGATTCCTTTATCCCTCAGAAATCCGCAAAGGATATCTGCTTCTATATCGTTGTTTGTTTCAACCAGTACTTCCCAACTGTTATCCACTCTGTTAAAGGCTCACCTCTAATCCTGACAGGTACAAAGTTGTAAAAACGAACTGGCTTTGACCGCCCATCAATCTAAGTTCGTTCTTACCGCTCCATATTCCTGCCCGGTAACTTTACTATCTTACTAACAGTTGGATTATTCTTTTGTTAGATATCCAAAATTTGTTCTGCTTCTTCTTTGTCCAGGTCGGTTATATAGCTAATGCCACTTACTTCCGCTGCTTCCCTGGTTAATGCAGCGATATCATTTCTGGATATGTATTCAAGATCAAACTTGCGATTACCACACATCAACTGCTTTAAGCCCTGGGCCAGGCGCTCATAATAGGTATAGAGCCCTAACGCACCAGCGGGCAATTCGTTGAATTTGTCCTCCCCTAGTTCATTTTTTAGTTCTGAAGCGGTAACAAATATTTCTTCGATACTCTTACCAAACCGTTCTACGTAGACCGGGAGCTTTTCCTTCTCGATTCTCGATCCTATCGTTTTTCCAACCATGGCTGCAGCAAGAGGAGCCCGGGCCATACCAATAAGCTTTACATAAGGAGAACCGATAGCCAGTCCTTTATAAATTTGATCTTCAAAAGCAAACCCTCCACCAAGAGCAATGTCGGGCACATAGTGCCCCTTACCTTCTAGCTTTTCACAATAATTATAAAGGAGGGAGTGCAATTCTACAGGGGGAATGCCCCATTCATTCATCATTCTCCAGGGACTCATCCCTGTTCCGCCACCAGCGCCGTCAACAGTAAGCAGATCAATCCCGGCCAAAGATGAATACTTCAAAGCGCGCGCCAGATCAGCCGGCCTGTATGCTCCGGTCTTAAGAAATATATTTTTAGCTCCTGCTTCCCGCAAACCTTCCACTCTTTGCATAAAAGTGTCCTGTTCGACCATTCCCAAATGAGAATGACGCTCAAATTCCTTAAACCCGCCCCGGTTGTAAGAATCAACAACAGAAGGATTCTCAGGATCGGGCAAGACAACATACCCCCTTTTCTTCAGCATACAGGCTTTTTCCAGGCTTTTGATCTTAACCTCCCCACCGATATCCTTAGCACCCTGGCCCCATTTAAGTTCAACAGCGTCAATATCGAGTTTATCAAGGGCGTACTCCAGAACCCCCAGGCGACTGTCTTCAACATTTGCCTGGATTATGATTGCTCCATAACCGTCCTTCTGCCATTTTTTGAAAAGCTCTACTCTCCGCTTTAAATCATCCGTGTTTACAACACGACCATTTTCGATAACTGTTTTTTCATCCATACCGCTTACATTTTCACCCACTGTAAGCATGGTGCCGCTGAGGGCCGCCCCTGCGGCCAGGCCTTCCCAGTTATTTCGTGCCACATCGGTAGAACCGATACCGGAGATTACAAAGGGCATTTTTACTTTGATCCCTTCTCCCCGGCCAATCTTCCTTTCCAGGTTGGCCGCTGAAAATATTGCCTTTTCACTATCGGCATCAATGCCCTGTGCCCCGATTACAGTCCCCATTATCGAAAAATGAGAATAATCAAGAGGATAGTTTTTTTCGGAAGCTGTAGTCATAATCCCAAAAGGCTGGGGATAGAGAGTCTCCTGTCCGCGGTAAGCAGACTTTCCTATCTCACACATTCCCACACAACCTTCTACACAAGTTACACACATACCGCTTAAAGGACTCGTCGATCCTTCAGTTCGATTTTTGGTTAAAGTAGCAGCTGAGGCATTGGGCCTATAATTTGTGCTCATAATGCTTTCTCCTTTCTGTTGCAAACTGCTTTTTATTGCTTTATTTGTTCTCGTTTTTAATCTCACAGGCCACACAGGGATCCATATAACACATAGTCTGAT
>SKPU01000166.1 GCA_007119335.1 Syntrophomonadaceae bacterium | reverse complement strand
GTTGGCCCACCTTCGCAACTCACCGTCTGGTGCTTCTCTAGGAGTTCCTCGAGCGTCAGCGGTTCCTCACCATCCTCGTCTCTGGCTGACGTCGTGGCGGTGCCGTCGGCTGTCTCGGAAGTCGCTGCCCCGTGGTTGATCGCTTCCCAGGTTTCGCAACTCGGACAGGCGTACACTTCATCGCCGCTCGTCATAAACGCGCGCGAACGACGTGCTCACCGGTTCCTCACAGTTCAGACAGCGTTTCGTGCCGACCATGACCGCAACCCTCGGTCACGGATAAAAAGCACGCCCCTCGAGTGACAGTCGTTCTGACGGTGTCACGATAGCGTATCTATCGGTAGGGATGCTGCTGATGCTGGCTGCAGCCAGTCTTAAAATGGCAAATAGAAAAATGCTCTAGAAAGCAAAAAACGGGCTTAACTCCTGTATACTCAATGGTTTTGAGAGTTTTAGCTTAAAGCCTCTTTATGGGTTGCCGGAAAATTAGGAGAACCAGCCCGCTGCTGGCTTCCAAAGTTACTTTAAATTATTAAACCCCGACAGGTAATAATGCTGCCGGGGTTATTTATTTCATTTACAGCGGTTTGAAGTACTCGATGTCTTCGATTCCGCCCTGCCTTTTATCCTTCGGTTTTAATTTTGCTTTGACCGGCAGGCCAATTTGGATATCGTCAGGCTGACACTCACCCAGGCGGTGGATCAATAAGCTGTCAGCAATTTTTACCGCTGCGATCAGTGAAGGAACTTCTTTGTGATCGCCGCTTTTGGTTTGATGCATTACTGTATAGGAGTAAACAGTTCCTTCTGTGCCCACATCGATCCAGTTATCCTCTTCCAGGCGGGCAAAGCAGCGTTCACAGTAAATGCGGGCGGGGAGGTAAGTTATCTCGCAATCTTCGCATCTGGAACCATAAAATTTGCCGTTTTCCTTAATTTCTTCAAAAAATTTCTGACCGGCCACCCCTGCAGTATATCTGTTCTTCACCGGGAAGGCTTTAACGCCGGGGTCCCAGCAGCGGTTATCAATATTTCTGGTGATCCGTTCCAGTATACCCATCATTAATCCTCCTTTAAAGTGGTTTAAAGTATTTGATGTCGGTTATTGAGCCTTCACGCTCACTTTCCGGCTTCCAGACTGCTTGGACTTTCATACCGGTTTTGATATGTTTTGGCTCAACCTCACCAAGCAGGTGCATAATACCCATGCCCTGCGAGGCTCCGTCAATTTCAATGACCGCCGGCAAATGTGGTTTTTCGCCCTCTCCGATTCGGCTGGCATCCCAGTGGACATAGCAGATTGAAAAAGTATTCACCACCCCGCTGTCCTGCAGGTAAACCCATTCATTGCTGGGGATAAAACAAAGTTCGCAGAACAGGCGTGGAGGCAGCATAACCCGCTTGCACTTTCTGCATTTGGTGCCAATGATTCTGGCCTTTTTTAATTCAGAGAGATAGCGATTTATAGCTACTCCTGTATCCCAGGCATAGGCACAATCCAAACTGTCTTCGGTCATAAATATTTTCCCCGAGCTGATATCTTTCGATGATAGTCCTGTGCCGCCGGAAACCTTTATTTTTTCATCCATCCGGATAACCTCCTTTATGAATCAGTCTTCGCTTTTATCAACAATTATCTAACCTTATATTCCGGCTACTACAACTGAACTGACCTGCATTAAGTCTCCCCAGGCCTGGGCCACCCCTAAGCGCGGATTGCCGGGAACCTGGCGCTGGTCTGCTTCACCGCGCAGCTGCCAGAACAGTTCGCAAACTTTCATTGTTCCTGCCGCGGAGATTGGGTTGCCTACTCCGAGCAGGCCTCCGGAGGGGCACATCGGCAGGTTGCCGTCTTTTGCAAAGTGCCCGTCGCGCAGCAGTTCTACAGTCCTGCCCCGGGGAGATAACTGTAGGCCTTCCATATGGTGCAGCGCTTTATAGTCGAAAGGATCGTAGGGCTCGGCAATATCTATTTGTTTCGCCGGTTCCCTGATCCCGGCCATTTCGTAAGCCATCCGTGCTGCCTGATCTAGATAGCGGGGGTAGGACAAATCTCTGGTTGCCCAGTAAGCGGTATCAAGAGACCAGCCCACTCCTTCAATCCAGACCGGCTTGTCGGTCAGGCGCCTGGCAACAGGTTCAGCAGCCAGTAAAACAGCAGCAGCGCCGTCAGATACCGGGCTGACATCTAAGCGGCTGACCGGGTAAGCCAACATTTCAGAATTAATCACATCATCCACGGTAACCTGATCAGAGAATTGTGAAGCGGGGTGATTGAGGCCATTTGTTTTATTGTTTACCGCCGCCAGGGCCATGTCTTCCTTGGTATAGCCGTAGCGTTCCATGTAGCGGTTCATTTCCAGGGCAAAAATCCAGAGCAGGTTAGGCTCTAAAGCCCGCTCGGTAATAGAATCGAAGATAGTGAGAAAAAAACCCTGGGCATGAGGCATTGCACTGGACATTTTTTCTTCACAGACTACCAGGCAGGTATCAAATAATCCGGAGGCGACATGATGCCAGCCGTGCACTATAGCATGCACCCCGGTTCCACCGCCGACATAGACCCGCATGGTCGGTTTGTTCCAACCTCCGGAGCCATCGACCATATATTCTCCGTTCTGATGGATGCCGTCGAAAGCATCCGGTGCGGTACCGTGAGCGACGCAGTCTAGATCATCCAGGCTAAGACCGCTGCTATCTAAAGCTATTTTAGCTGCTTCGTACGAAAGCTCTTTAGGTGTTTCCAGGGCCCGGCGCACAAACCTGGTCATGCCAGCTCCTACCATAGCTACTTTTCTCATTGTTCAACCCTCCATTTGGATAAAAGTTTAAAGCCTGCTGCTTAATATTATCGCTGAGCCGGTTGCGGTCGGTATTCCGCGCCAGGCAAAAGCCAGACCGGTTTCCACACCGGCAAGCTGTCTTGTACCGGCTTCACCGCGCAGCTGCAGGACAGTCTCCAAAACACGCTGCAGGCCATTTGCTTCGTGCAGGCAACCGGCCCCCAGGCTGCCACCTGAAACATTAACCGGGAAATCTCCGCCAGGATTGAATGAGCCGAGCGCAAGCAGTTCTCCGGCTTCTCCCGGTCCGCACAGCTTTAAGGCTTCGATATGCTGCAGTTCTTTGTAGGAGAAGGTGTCATCAATTTCCGCAAAGTCTATTTCATTAAAGGGAGCGCTGATTCCGGCCATCTGATATGCTTTTTGACCGGCCAGCTCGGCATAGATAGCTCTGCCCAGTCCGTCGGTGCGGGAGTCTAAATTTGGAGTATCGGTAGCCCAGCCGATCCCTTTGATCCAGATCGGGTGATCGGTCAGCTCCCGGGCTTTATCCTCCGATGCCAGTATCAGCACGATTGAACCATCAATATGGCCGCTGACATCAAAAACACCAAGCGGTTCACTCAAAGGTGCGGCGCCTGTGATATCCTCAATGCTTATCCTGGCCCCATAAACTGCATGGGGGTTGTTCAGCGCATTGTACTTATTTTTGACCACCACCTGAGCGCACTGTTCCCTGGTGGTGCCGGTCTCGTAAAGATAGCGATTCATTTCCAAACCAGCAATGAAGTAAGGGTTTTCATGCAGGGGCCGGATGTAGGCGGGATCAGTGGCGTAAGCGACAACATGCTCGTAGTGGGACAGGTTAGAAACCTTTGAGAAGGCTGAAGCAGCAACTACATCGTGCTGACCGGTTTTAATCTGCATCAGGGCCGAAGCCAGGCCCTGCAGGCTGTCTCCGCCTATGCTCTGCACCGGTTTTAAAACAGCTCCCAGCTGGTCGGGCACATATTCGTCGGCAATGCTGATCCCTTCCATAAAGTCTTCCGATGAAGCGACAAAAGAGTCGATCGACTGGGGGTGAATGCCCCCGGCATCTTTGTAGCATTTGGTGGCGGCTTCAAAGATCATTTCCCGGTAAGAAAGATCCCCGGAAGTAGACCTGAAACCGGAGTAACCAATGCCGACTATAGCAACTCTTTTACTCATCCTTAATCAATCCCTCCTTAAAATAATAATAATGGACTTACCGATTAAAAACACTTTTAGCATCCCAACTGCCTGGCGATAACCAGGCGTTGAATTTCCGAGGTGCCTTCCCCGATTTCCATCAACTTGGCGTCACGCAGGTAGCGTTCGACCGGATATTCTTTTATATAACCGTAACCGCCGAAGATCTGAATTGCTTCCAGCGCTGCTTTCACTGCTATTTCGGAAGCAAAAAGCTTGGCCATCGCTGATTCCCGGGTAAAGGGGTGGCCCTGATCCTTTAACCAGGCTGCCCGGTAAATACCCAGCCTGGCCATTTCTATCGAAGTGGCCATGTCAGAAAGTTTAAACTGGATCGCCTGGAACTTCGAGATGGACTGCCCAAACTGTTTGCGTTCTTTGGCATAAGCCAGGGCAGCATCTAAGGATGCCTGTGCAATCCCCACTGACAAAGCGCCGATGCTGATCCGGCCTGCGTCTAAAGTTTTCATAAATTGTTTAAATCCTTCACCACGCTTTCCCAGCAAATTGCTTTCCGGTATATGCACGTCATCGAGATTGATTTCTGCGGTATCTGATGCTTTAAGACCCATCTTTTCGTAAGGAGGAGATACTGTGAAACCGGGTGTTCCCTGGGGAACAATAAAGGAGCTGATCCCTTTCGCTCCCTGGCCGGGTTCTGTGACCGCAGTAATTATGGCCACTCCACAGTGGGTAGCATTGGTGATAAAACACTTATTGCCGTTAATGACCCATGTGCCACTCTTTAATACTGCAGAGGTCTTAGTCCCCCCGGCATCGGATCCGGCATCAGGCTCGGTCAGACCGAAAGCAGCAAGTATTTCACCTCTTGCACAGGGAATGACCCATGCTTGCTTTTGCTCTTCAGTGCCGAACTGATAGATCGGTCCGGTGCCGATTGAACAGTGAGCCGCGTAGGTGATACCGGTCGAGGCGCAGGCTCTTGAAATTTCTTCAACGGCGATTACGTAAGGCAGGTAGCCGTCACCAGTGCCACCGTACTCTTCGTTGAAG
>SKPU01000189.1 GCA_007119335.1 Syntrophomonadaceae bacterium | reverse complement strand
TCATCTTCTGTACCTTCATCCTCACCATTCTCATCATCTATTCCGTTCTCGTCTTCATCTTCTGCATCATCACCGGATGTTTCCTCTTCTTCGCCATTGTCATCTTCTGTACCTTCATCCTCACCATTCTCGTCTTCATCATCTGTAAAATAAACTTCTCCATTATCGGTACTAATTTCACCTTCACCCTCTTTTACATCACCATTGTCATTATCCGTAGCCAGCGCCGTCAGTGGAACTAAGATCATCATTGAGGCGAGCATAAATGCAACCACAGGCATACCCTTTTTAGATATGATTCGCCGGGATGGCAAATGAATACGCCTCTTCATAATTGCAAGAAATGAAGATAACTGGGTAGTCATAAATATTTTTATTCTATCAATTTGGTCCTTCCATGCCATCAATTTAATATACCTCCCTTCTAGGTTAAAAGCTCAAAAGGTGAGGCCGGTTTCACTACTGGCTCCGCCTGGTTCAAGTGACCATATATGAATCAGGCTTCATCGCTTCCATCAACCCTTAAAATATATTTTTCCGCGCCCCCCCTTAGAAAATACTGCAAAACATTGTTAAGCCTTTTTTATAAGACATTCAACTTACTATATTTACTGATACCACAAAAACTTTACCATTTCACAATATTTAGGACTATCCAATCTATACCTAATTATCAAGCAAAGATATAAATAAATCATCATCCTTTGGTGCCATCTTCTCTGGTAAATAAGTGTAATATATTAATGAAACATACTCCATTTTGGTCGGGAACTACAAAAAGATTATACCTTGTGAAGTGTTACGAATCAGTTACAAAGTAGTCATAACATAAAAATAGCGTGCTTATATCAACTTGCACACCATTTTGGACTTCATTTGGAAAATATTTGTTTATGGTTATTACAGTTATCTATAAAATACTACTTCATTTCCCCGATCATTTCAACGATTCTTTCGTGGTAGGTTGATGAAGGAGCCCATTTGCCGCTGAGTTCTTCTACTTTTTCTACTATGCCGGCCCAGGACCTGCTGGCCACTGAATGATAGCGATCATGCGGCTCACCGATAGGTTCTAAACCTACATACGCGCTCATGTGGTTAAAGTGAGCCCTGACCCCGTCTTCCGGAGTATCGAACTTCTGGTGATCTTCAGGTTCATCACCGTTAGAATTTCCAACCTTAATCCCGGCCCAGTTGTTAAAATCCGAAGGAACCTGGCCCCCAAACCGGCCGAACCCTGATTCGTAAGCAGCCTGGGCATAGAGCACTTCCGGCCGTATTCCGCTTTTCTCGCCGTACTCCCAGTAGAGAGGAGCGATATCGATAAATCTTTGGTGGGCATGCAAAGATTTTGCCCAACTGGTGGCATCATCAAGAGTTACTTTTGCACTAGCAACTATTGGAGTAGCTGTTTCCTTGTCAACGGATTCTTGATCGGAGTCCGCAGCCTGTTCTTCTCCCGTATCTTCATTTTTATTGCTTCCAGAGTCACCGTCACCCATCGGCAATGCACCGGAAGCCAGCGAAACCATCTTTATATCAGAAGGCAAATCAGCCTTGCGGGCATTTTCACTCGCTGCATATTGCTTCAGGTCAAACTTTTCGCCATTGCTGAGACTGAGGGCATACTGGTCAAGGATATCTTGATAGTCGATGAAGTCATTTCCAATAGTATTAAGGGCAACAGACTTTTTTTCTTTAAAATCTTCGTACAAACCATTGGGCTTACCGATTATATCAAGAGCATATGACTCAAGCAGTTCTTCATAACAATACTGGTAATAAACTTCTTCATCACATCTGGCTATAAAACTTTCCACTGCGGCATTAACTGATCCACTACAGAGAAGAAGCAAGAGAAAACTTGCTAAAACCAGGTAGACCTTCCTTTGCCAATTTCGAAATATATTAGACTGAATTACTGATCGGAAAAAGCCTCCACTTAAAAACGTAAAGTTTTCCATTAAAATAGTCCCTCCTTCATGAGGGACCGACAAAGGTAAAAAATAACCAGTTTCGGTAGCCAGGCTGTCATAGTTCCTTTCTTCAAGAAACTTTAGACCCTTAACTTTGCGCCCCTGTCTTTCGGCAGGTTTGCCTTTGTCGGTCAGGTATTTTTGTCCTTAAATACAGGCTTTAACGTATTATAAGACTACCTCAAAACAATGGTATTGTCAAGTTAAGTCAGAAAATTTTCTTGCATAATTTCTAATGCAGACCGCAGGTAGGATCTGCTGACAACCTTAAAACGCTTGCAGGATGATTCCTTTTAGATAACCTGGTCGGCTAAATCCAAACACTGATCAACCGCATTTAACCCAAACTCTAACTCCTCCTCATTAATGGAGAGCGGCGGGGCAATAAACAGGTAGTTCCAGCGCAGGTAAACGTAAACACCTTTTTCGCGCAGACATTTATTAATCTGCCCCATCACCCCGGGGTCAGGACCATTCCAGGGGGCCAGCGGTTCTCTGCTCTTATGATCCCTGACTAATTCAATCGCTGAGAAAAGGCCAATTGATCGGACATCTCCAATGGAAGGATGATTCTTTTTCAAGCTATGGAGGCCCTCGCTTAGCTTTTCACCCATTTTCACAGTGTTTTCAAGCAGGTTCTCTTCTTCGTAAATTTTAAGGGTGGCAAGCCCGGCAGCACAGGCCAGAGGATGCCCGCTGTAAGTCAGGCCATACCAGAACATTTTATCATCATAATAATCGGCGATCTTTTGATTGACTACAACCGCTCCAAGCGGAACGTAGCCCTGGGTTATTCCTTTAGCCATGGTCATCACGTCCGGAACAACATGCCAGTTATCAACTCCAAACCATTTCCCGGTCCTTCCCCAACCGGTCATCACTTCGTCGGCGACCAGCAGCACCCCGAATTCATCACAGATTTCTCTAATCCTGGGCAGGTACTCTTTAGGAGGCACAAAAACCCCGTTAGTTCCGGTAACCGGCTCAAGGAAAATTGCGGCAATGCTTTCGGGCCCTTCATATAGCATCGTCTCCCGGACATGTTCAGCGCACTGCAACCCGCAGCCGGGATAAGATCGTCCGAAACTGCACCGGTAACAATAGGGATCGAAGATGCGCACCATCCCGGGCAGAAGCGGTTCAGCAGAAATTCGTCTTGGATCGCCGCTCAGGCTAAGTCCGCCGATGGTCGAGCCATGATATGACCGGTAACGGCTCATCACCTTGTAGCGCCCGGTCACCTGGCGAACCAGGTTAATGGCGTTATCGTTAGATTCTCCGCCGCCGAGAGTAAAAAATACTTTATTTAAGTCACCGGGAGTCCGTCTGGCGATCTGTTCAGCCAGTTTAGCGCGCGGTTCATTGCCAAAGTTTGGGGCGATGAAACAAAGCTTTTCTGCTTGTTTCTTGATCGCTTCAATAACCTTCGGGTGCTGGTGACCAATGTTTGTATTCACCCACTGGGATGAGAAGTCTAGATATTTCTTTCCGTCTTTATCCCAGAACCAGCAGCCCTCTCCACCGGTAATTTCTTCGTAGGGCATAGTCCCCTGGACCGACCAGGGACGCAAAACATATTTTCTTTCCAGTTCTTCAGCTCCAGACAATAACTGCACCTCCACCGGTCTAAATAAAGCTTGTAATTATAATAATTTTGCTTGAATTCTTCTGCTGCTATTTATATTTCTTTATTATTATAATTCTTTGTGGGCAGGGATTTACCTTCTTTTTTTAAAAGACTTTCATCTGCTGCCTAACTGCCGATAAATAGGGCTCTTCTCGCCGGTGCCATTTGTTTTTTCCACAATGAGCCGATCAATCAAGCTTTCCGCTGACCGCCTTAAAACCTGATATTATATCAAGTAACTCCTCGGTAATGGCAGCCTGGCGTTGATGCTGATAGGAGTTTTTTAGTTCATCAAGGCGTTCGTTAATGTTTTTTTCAGCAGCCTGCATTGCTGCTAAGCGGCTTATATTTTCAGCGGCCAGCGAAAGAGCGCAGGCCCGGTAGAGAGAAACAAAAAAATACTGGCGCAGCAGGGATGAAAGCAGCTGATCGGTAGGCAGAGTATAGGTAGGCAGGGAGCGGGACTGCCAATTGAGCCTGGTTTCCCGGAGCCCGGATAAGTTAACCGGAAAGAGAGTTTCGGCCCGGGGATCGAACCCGCCGGTAATGGGCCGGTTGTAAAAAAGCAGCACTTCTTCTACCCCTTCCCGAAACCGCCAACGGTCGATAGTTTCCAGTAAAAGCTGAATAAAAGGGGTGATGGCACTGATCGAGGTGGGCATGGTAAAACTTTGGGCCAGGTCGATACCGGCGGCCCTGATCCGGCTTACGGATTGTTCTCCGATCCCGGTCACAACCCTGCTGGCAGGAAACTCCCCTGGATTGCCATTTGAAGTAGAACCTTGCTCCCAGTAATCTTTCAGAGCATACGAAACGATCTGTTCATTAAAACGGCCGGCCAGACCGTGGTCAGAACCGAAAACAAGCATCAGAACCGGTTTTCGTTGATCAACACCTGGGTCTTCCGGAAGATCCATCCCTTTGGAAAGAACCACTGAAAGGCCCAGTTCAACAGTTTGGTAGTAATCATCCAGAGATTCGGCCGCCTTTTCATACTGACGGACACTGGTTGCAGCGAGGGCTTTCATGGTCCGAACAATCGAGGATAAGTCTTCCCCGCTGTCGATCTGCTTTTGCAGGGTTTCTAAAGTTGCGCTCAAAAGGCTAAGCCTCCTCCCGCTTCTCCGTGTCCTGCCTGCTCTCTGTTTCCTGCCGGTCCAGGACCCGGCGGACGGTTTCCACTATTTGCTCCTGGTCCTGATCAGACAAAAGTTCGCCTGCTTCTATTTTCCTGCAAATATCGGTTAGCTCTGCTATGACCGCTTCTCTTACTATCTTTTCGGCCCCGGAAATATCTTCTACTTCCATCTGATCGAAAAGTCCTTCTGTTACTGCCAGCAAAACCGCAATCTGCTCCGGAATGGTCAACGGCTGCAGTTCGGGTTGAGTGAGCACTTTCCTTACCCGGCGGCCGCGGTCGATGGTCTGGCGGGTTT
>SKPU01000108.1 GCA_007119335.1 Syntrophomonadaceae bacterium | reverse complement strand
TTAGTATGATTATTTATGGTAATCTTAGCACTCACTCAACGAGAGTGCTGCTAAAGAAAAAAGCATAAAGGAGGCAGGTTTAATGAACCTTAAACCATTAGCAGACAGAGTTGTTGTCAAGGTTTTAGAGGCAGAGGAAAAAACGGCCAGCGGAATTGTTTTGCCGGACAAGGCAAAAGAAAAGCCCCAGGAGGGTGAAGTGAAGGCAACAGGACCGGGAAAGGTCCTTGATAATGGAACCAGGTTGGACATGGAGGTAAAAGTCGGGGATAAAGTTCTTTTTTCCCGCTATGCCGGTACCGATGTAAAGGTAGAAGGCGAGGACTACCTTGTTTTAAGGCAGGATGATATTTTAGCAGTTACCAGCTAACTTGTGCACTTATTGGTGTTATTAAAAGTTTTGCAAGTCTAGTCCTTAATACTTAGCAAATGAACGAGAACGAGAATTTGAAGGAGGTTTTTAATATGGCAAAACAGATAATTTTTAGAGATGAAGCCCGTCGTGCGCTGGAAAGAGGAGTTAATCAACTGGCGGACACGGTTACAGTGACTCTTGGGCCGAAAGGCCGCAACGTGGTTTTAGACAAAAAGTTCGGTTCCCCCCAGATTACAAATGATGGTGTAACCATCGCCCGCGAAATTGAATTGGAAGATCCCTTTGAAAATATGGGTGCCCAGCTGGTTAAAGAGGTTGCTACAAAGACCAATGACATTGCAGGAGATGGCACCACTACCGCAACCTTGTTAGCCCAGGCTATTATTCGTGACGGACTTAGAAATATTGCTGCCGGAGCGAACCCGATGATTATGAGGCGCGGCATTGAGAAAGCAGTGCAGGCAGCTGTCAAGGAATTGGAAGCCATGAGTAATCCGATTGAAACCAAGGAGGATATCTCTCAGGTAGCTGCAATTTCTGCAGATGATGAATCGATTGGTGAACTGATCGCAGAAGCAATGGAAAAGGTAGGCAAAGACGGTGTAATTACCGTTGAAGAATCAAAAGGATTTACCACTGATCTAAAAGTAGTCGAAGGTATGCAGTTTGATCGCGGTTACATTTCCCCCTACATGGTGACTGATACAGAGAAAATGGAAGCAGTTCTCGAGGAACCATATATTCTTCTTACAGATCGCAAGGTAAGCAATATTCATGACCTGTTGCCGTTGCTGGAAAAAGTTGTCCAGCAAGGCAAATCCCTGATGTTGATTGCTGAAGAGGTTGAGGGCGAAGCCCTGGCCACCCTCGTAGTCAACAAGCTGCGCGGCACATTCACCTGCGTTGCAGTTAAGGCTCCCGGTTTTGGAGATCGCCGCAAACAGATGCTGGAAGATGTAGCTGTTTTAACCGGCGGTGAAGTTGTTTCCGAAGACCTCGGTATCGACTTAAAGAATGTTGAAATCGATATGCTTGGTCGGGCTCGCCAGGTACAGATTACCAAGGAAGAAACTGTTATTGTCGATGGTCACGGCAATACTGAAGATATCAAGAAGCGGATCTCCCAGATCCGCACCCAGATTGAAGACAGCACTTCCGATTTTGATAAAGAAAAACTGCAGGAACGTTTGGCCAAGCTGGCCGGCGGTGTGGCAGTGATTGAAGTAGGCGCAGCAACCGAAACCGAAATGAAAGAGAAGAAGCTGCGTATTGAGGATGCTCTGTCAGCAACCCGCGCCGCGGTGGAAGAAGGTATCGTCCCCGGTGGTGGAATTGCTTACCTGGGTGTCATTAAGGCTATTGAAAAGTTGGAAAACGAGTTGAGCGGCGACGAAGCAACCGGCATGATGATTATCAAAAATGCCATGAACGATCCCGTGCGCGTTATTGCTAATAACGCCGGCGCGGAAGGCAGCGTTGTGGTCGAGAAGCTCAAGTCGATGGATGTAGGAGTCGGCTTCAATGCCCTGAACGGCCAATATGAAAAACTGATTCCGGCCGGTATTGTTGACCCGACCAAAGTGGCTCGATCTTCAATTCAGAATGCAGCCAGCATTTCAGCTCTCTTCCTGACCACTGAAGCAGTCGTTACAGACATCGCTGACGACGACAGTGGTGGAGGAATGGGCGGCGGAATGCCCGGCGGAGGAATGGGCGGCGGAATGCCGATGATGTAAGCTCAGCCTCCGTAAAAGCTTAAACCTAGATCTCGGCTAAAAGCTGAGTATAAGAGTAAAGAAGTACGTTCTAAGCCCCCGTCAGTCGACGGGGGCTTTTTTAGATGGTTTCCTTTTGCGATGAAAACTTAAGCTTTGAACTGTTTTCGTCTCCCTACTTTATTTTTTCCAAAGAAGCGATTGACTGGTCGATCAATTCCTGCGGGTAGTCCACATCCTTGATTTTTCCGGCCAGGTAATCATCGTAGGCAGTTAAGTCAAAGTGGCCGTGCCCGCTCAAGTTAAAGAGGATTGTTTTTTCTTCCCTGGACTCTTTGCATTCCAGGGCTACCTCAATGGCACACTTGATAGCATGAGCAGTTTCCGGGGCCGGCAGGATTCCCTCAGTACGGGCAAAAGTCAGGGCTGCTTCAAAAACTCCTTCCTGTCCGTAAGCACGGCCTTCGACTAAGCCGTCCGTACAGAGTTGACTGATTATTGGAGACATGCCGTGATAGCGCAGGCCGCCGGCGTGGATACCGGGAGGCATGAAATCATGACCGAGAGTATGCATCATCAGCAGCGGTGTGTACTTGGCCACATCTCCGTAGTCATAGGTGAATGCTCCCTTGCTCAGGGTGGGGCAGGCCTCCGGTTCAACAGCAATCGCCCGCACTGGCTTGTCATCGCGGATTTTATCATGGATAAAGGGGAGGCTGATTCCGGCGAAATTACTTCCGCCTCCACAGCAGCCGATTACATAGTCAGGATAGTCATTAACCATTTCAAACTGTTTCTGGCACTCCAGACCGATTATAGTTTGGTGGAGCATAACGTGGTTAAGGACGCTGCCTAATGAATAGTTGGTATCTGAATTGCCGGCGGCATCTTCTACCGCTTCACTGATTGCAATGCCCAGGCTGCCCAGGGAATCTTGATTGTCGGCGAGGACATTACGTCCGGACTGGGTCATATCGGTAGGGCTGGCATAGACATCAGCGCCCCATACCTCCATCAGAGAGCGCCGGTAGGGCTTTTGGTGGTAACTGATTTTTACCATATAGACAGTGCATTCAAGGTCAAAGTAGTTGCAGGCCAGGGCCAGCGAAGAACCCCACTGCCCGGCGCCGGTTTCAGTGGAAAGCCTTTTTATTCCGGCCTGCTTGTTATAGTAGGCTTGGGCGACGGCGGTATTCGGTTTATGGCTGCCGGCCGGACTGACACCTTCCTGCTTGTAGTAGATTTTAGCCGGGGTGCCGAGCGCTTTTTCCAGGTTGTAAGCCCGGTGCAGCGGGCTGGGCCTCCACGTGCTGTAAATGTCTAAAACTTCTTCGGGGATATCAATCCAGCGCTCGGTGGAAACTTCCTGTTCAATCAAGCTTATTGGAAAGATTGCGCTTAAGTCATCGGGGCTGGCCGGTTTTTTAGTTGACGGGTTCAAAGGCGGTTGCAGCGGAGTGGGCAGATCAGCCTGGATGTTATACCATTTGCGGGGCATATCCTTTTCTGGTAAGATAATTTTACGTTCTTTCATTTTTAAAACCTCCTGTAGATTATTATTACCATATAAAAAACTCCCGTCCTGGGACGAGAGTTGTTCGCGGTACCACCCTGGTTTCCTGTACTTATATACAGGCCACTTTGTCAGATGCGGAAAAACTTTAAGCTATTTTTCCAGATCTGCTTTCCTTTAACGGTGAAAGATCCGTCCGGGTCTACTGGTGTCAAGCTGACATTTTCGGCCGGTACCTCCAGGAGCCATTCACCAGGTGTATCAACGCTGGAATTTCAGCTTTGGAAGCATTTAACTTCCTCCATCCAGCTCTCTTGGTTGACCATTGCCTGCCTACTAATTCCTGTCATCGGCTAACTTTATTATCTTTTTTAAAACATTAGCATAGCTTCGGTATCCTGTCAAGCAAAACATTTTTGCAACTTACCTTGCAACTTACCCTGCCGTTTATTGTTTAACGGTCGAAGTAGATGCTCTTTCCGGTTGCAGAAATCGGCACACCAATTGCCACTTCGCCTTCAATCATTTTCAAGCGGAGGGCAGCAACCCCGATACGGTACATGATCCGGTTGTCGGCATTGAAGAGAGAAGCTGTTTTGACAGCAGAGCCTAAAGCAACACCCAGATCGACCATGCGCCATGAACAAAGCGGGCCTTTAAATTCAGGGCCCATCTTAAGTTGTTTAGACATTTCTGCACAGGTATCAAAACCGCAGGCCCCACAATTCAAACCTAAATGGGAAGGTCCTTTCAACGAGAGCAGGATCACGGCATCAGAATTGCGCACATTTTCCCCATCGCGATCGAAGTTAGTTTTTCCGCTTTCTTTTCCGTAATCGATCATTTCATCGGCCAGGCGGGACAGATCGCCGCCGCTTAAAATCTTGATTTCGGTAAAGTCTTCACCTTTGGCTTTTGGAGCTGTCCTGGCGGCAACAGCCATCATGCCGGCAATGTTTTGCATATACTGTTCCATTACTGTTAAAACCTCCTCTAAAGATATAAAAAATTAAACTTGATAAAGATTTTGCTCTGTGAAAGTGATCATGTTCTGCTTTGCACCTGACTTAGCAGGAATCACTTGTCTTTACCTAATCTTTACCTGAACTATTTATTCGACAAGGAGTTATGGAATCCTGCCTGCCCGGGCCTTTTCCTGGGCGAAGGGGATTGCAACGGTATTGTTGAGTATAATCAGATTTGTATAAATTCAATATGGTTGAAGGATTATTGAGCTGTGCGGCGAAAAATATTAGCTATCACCTCTTTTGAAAGGATCGAAGCGGTGAGTGCAAGTCGCCGAGCGAAAGTGTGCCTAGGGTTCCGCCGGACATAGGGAATGAGATTTAAAGTAGTTTGAACCGTCGCATTGTCCGGGCTGGTCCAAGTGGCACAGGCACCCGT
>SKPU01000004.1 GCA_007119335.1 Syntrophomonadaceae bacterium | reverse complement strand
GCATGAGTAACATATCTAAGGTCGCCCTGTTCAGTGCGGGTGGGCAGCCCGGTAGCCGGCCCAGGCCTCATAGCTACAATAACAACCAGTGGTGTTTCAGTCATCCCTGCTAATGATAGCCCTTCGGTCATCAGGGAAAATCCACCACCTGACGTACAGGTCAAAGCCCGCGCCCCGGTATAAGAAGCACCCAGAGCCATATTAATAGCTGCGATTTCATCTTCAGCCTGCTCAACTACTACCGGGTACTCCTTGCTCTTCCCTGCCAGGTAGTTCATCACCCCGGTCGAAGGGGTCATCGGATAAGCTGATAAAAACCGGCATCCGCTGGCCAGGGCGGACATACCCAAAACCTGGTTACCGTCTATGAACAACCTTTTACCATCCTTTTGACCGGGGGGCAGCTGAAAACAGGCGCTGCAGGATTGGGATGCAGTGCTATAGCCGGCTTTGAGAGCAGCAATGTTTTTTTCTGCAACCCCTTCTTTGCTTGCGAATGTATCATGCAGTAAGTCTTCCACAGTTCCGGTTTCCAGGTCCATCAAAACCAGCAGCGCCCCAACAGCCACTGTATTGGCCATTACTTTACCGCCTGCCTCTTCCGCCAACTTTTGCATTTCAACCGGCACACCCCTGTCTTCATCTTCGGGTAAATTAATATGTTGCGGGTCATAAATAACACGACCCGAAGGAACCAGGTTTTCACTATGCAAGGTATAAGTCTCTTCATTTAAAGCAACCATAATGTCAATTGACTCCACTGTGCCCCAGGGGATGTCCGCAGCAATGCGCAGGCGGGAAAAATTATGACCGCCCCGGACCCGGGACATATAATCTTTGTTGTAAATCAAACTGCATCCTTCCCTGACCAGGGCTTTGCCCAGCAGATTCATAATGGTTTCCATTCCCTGACCGGCCGCTCCACCCACCAGAATATTTACTTCCATGTCCGGTGATCATCTCCTTTCATTGTCAAAGCTTTTGTTAAGTTCATTGTCAAATCCATACTAATCTCCTAAGTGCACTAATAGACACAAAAAACCTTAATTCAACCGACCTATATCCAGTTAACCCAGGCCAAGAGAACCAGGCCAAGAACCACCAGGATCAACCCGCTGGCATAACTGAGATAATGAGTATACTTGTTAAGCTTCGGCAAACTTTTGGCTATTCCTGTAAAAGTCCCCGCAACCACGAGGGGAATTCCGTGACCCATCCCGTAAATAAAGAGTAAACCGCTGCCATAAAAGGGCTCAGCCTGCACAGCAGCATAGGTTATGATCACGGCCAAAACGGGGGTTGCGCAGGGCGAAGCAACCAGCCCAAAAAGCATACCCATTACGAGGGAACCAGCCGGGCCTACCTTCCTGGATGGAATTTTTTTCAGGCCGGGCAGTTCAATAGTTAACACCCCGAGCAGCTGTAAGCCCATGATAATCGCTACGGCCGCCAGCAGGTAATACCAAAACTGACCAACCTCGCCAAATATCTGGCCAAACCCGGCAGCGATGAAACCTAAAACAGCGAAAGTAATCGCCAGCCCGGAAACAAATGAAAATGAAAGGAAAAACCCCCTGGATCGGGGCCCTTCACCATAACCGCCGATATAGCTGACCAGGAGCGGAATCATCGATAAAATACAGGGGCTGATACTGGTTAACAGCCCCCCGGCAAAAATTAGGACCAGGGTAAACACAGTTCGCTCTGCAACTGTGCCCGGCAGGACTTCGGAAAAGAAATAATCCAGGCCGGTAAGCCCTGTATCTGCATCTGCTTCTCCTACGATTGGGTCAATCCGGGCTGTCATTTCATCAAACCCGAATTGTCCTGCTTCTGTATCCACCACTTCGCCTTTACCGTCAATAAAGTAAAAAGCCGGGATATAATGAACCTCGAATTCCTGCAGCAGCTGATCAGTTTTTGGATCATCAAGATCAGCAACTATAAACTCTACTTCACCGGCATAATGTTCCTTTAGAGCCATGATCACGGGCTCCATCATTACACAGGCACTTCACCAGCGGGCATAAAATTCAACTACAACAGGTTTTTGATCTTCAAGGGCTTCAACAAAAGCCGTATAAGGATCATCGGTAGGGGCGAACTCTTCCACCACAGTTTCCGCAGAACCTTCGTCTTCCCATAAAAATATTTCAAGATTAGATGCTACCAATACTGCCGCAATCGCAACACTAACTATGATCAAAGTAAGCAACTTATATTTTTTTGACAAGATGACACCCTCCAACTGTTGGCAAATTTCTTTTTGTTGTTGCTATTCTATAATAACATAAAATAAATTGCACCATAAAGATGAATGACTGCTCCAGTGCAAATACCACTGTTCTTTTTAGGAAGATCAGCGGACAGACTGAAGCTTTCGATCCAATAAAAAACCCTGCAATCACCGGATAGAATGTTTGGGATGATTAATGCATTTTTGGTCCGGGGGATTGTGTAATATATTCAAGCAGCCTTCCGGCCAGACAGTAAGTTCAGCCGCCGTAGCCCATCCTGGCTGATATCTTATCAGCTATCTCTCTGACAACTTCGGCAAGTTCATTTTTCATATAATTAGAGGTAATTCGGTTGCTGGGTCCGGAAACTCCAATGCTGGCCAGCGCATTTCCTTCATGATCAAATACCGGTGCGGCAACACAGCGAACGTAATCTTCCAATTCACCCAAATCAAAGGCATACCCATCCTGCTTGACCCTGGTTAGCTCCTTTTTTAAATGAATCGGATCGGTAATTGTTCCATTTGTATACTTATCAAAGGTTATATTAGCTAAGATATAATCGACTCTTTCTTCAGGTAGACAGGCCAGGAGAGCTTTGCCGGAAGCAGTGCAGTGAACCGGGCCCCTGTTCCCCACCCTTGCAACCATTTTAACGATGATATAGTTATGCGACTCAACTTGATCGATATAAACTATCTCGGTTCCATCTAGTAACGCGAGGTTAGCTGTTTCGTTACAACGCTCAACGAGTTCTTCCAGGTAAGGCCGGGCCACTGTCCTGATGTCGGAAAAAGTGTGAACCGCATTGGCTATTTTCAGCATCTTAAGTCCCAGCCGGTATCTACTGCTTCCTGTTTCCTGCTCCACATAACCCCGGTGTAAAAGAGTTGCTAAAAGACGGTGTACCGTGCTCATATTGAGATCTACTTTTTCAGCGAGTTCGGTAACTGTTACCGGCGCTCCAATTTCAGCCATCATTTCCAAGATACTCAGGGCCCGCTCAAGCGATTGAACATATTTCACATCCCTGGAGTTCATTTCATCTTGTTTCACTGCCTTTGGCCTCTCTTTTTTAACCATTAAGTTTTCCTCCCGCTCTTTTATTCAGCTCATTAACCAAAAAGAAACCGCATATAGTAAAAACCAGCCCGAGCAGAAATGCAGGATAGTAGCTGTTAGTTAATTCGGCAAGATAGGCAGCAACTAAAGGACCGAGACTGCCGACAATACCGACCGCGGTAAATATCATGCCGTAATTAAGTCCAAAGTCCTCGAGGCCAAACAGGCGGCCCACAATAACAGGAAAAGAAGTATAAAGACTTCCATAACTTAACCCTAAAAATGAAGTACCTATAACCAGGGCCGGCCAGTTCCAGCCGCTTAAAAAAAGTAACATCGCCAGCAACATCAAAAAAAGCGCTGCCCTGTAGTTGCCCAGGTAGCCGATCCGGTCACACAGGGCGCCCCCAAAAACCCGTCCTAAAGCATTAGTGAGCGCAAAAAGAGAAACTAATATGTAGCCCCAGCCAACCTGAAAATCAAGTTGGGCAATCTGCACCAGGTGGCCGATGAACATAAACCCGACCCCGCTGGTCAGGCCTATCATCACCCATAATATTCGAAATACGGGACTCCTGAGGTTAGTGCGCCAGTTTCTCCTGCCTGCCCCGGAATGAGCAGTTTGAGCATTAAGTTCATCGATGCTTCCCTTTTTGGGCAGATCAATCACCCGGGATGCACTGGTTATTATGATCAGAATCGCCATACCGCAAAACAGAAAAGAATTAATAACCCCTATGCGTAATACAAGAAAATTAATAAGCGGCGACCAGACCAGGGCCGCAGCGCCAAGGCTCATCAATACTATACCGGTAACCAGACCCCGTTTCTCAGGAGAGAACAATTTGATCACCGCCGGGGTGACTGCAGAATAACCAAAAGCTGCTGAGATTCCAAAAAGAAAGCCAAATGAAAGGGTGATTCCCAGGGGGCTTGCTGTTACAGCACAAAGGATCAGGGCCAGGCCGGTAAAGATACCGCTTATAAGTGTCCCCCCGCGGGGTCCGAAACGATCCTGAAACCGACCTCCAAAAATCATTGCAATCGAAAAAACAAGCAGCTCCAGGGTATAAGGAAACATAGCCGCAGACCTGCTCCAACCAAGCTCCCTGATTAGGCCATCCGCAAACACAGACCAGGCATAAAACAAACCCAGTGAAAAATTAATCATTGAACCGGCGATAACAACCTTAACGCCTTTAGAAATTAATATCTTTCACACCACCATGGCTACTTATTGTTACTGTATAAACAAACCATAATATCCCTGCGGGATACAATACCAACTAATTCTTCATCATCATTCACAACGGGAAGACGGTTAATGTTCTTTTCCACCATCAAGGTTGCTGCTTTTTCCACCGCTTCCTCGGGTTTAACAGTAATGACCTCTTTACTCATTAAGCTTCCCGCGTCAAGAGCCATTGCTCTTTGTAATTCATCGACGAATTTTGTGGGACTGCCCAAGTAAATCAGCCCGCCGAGAATTTCTAAATACCCGGGCGCTTTGATGCGGGAAGCCCGTCTGATCAAATCACCTTCAGTGACTATCCCGGCCAGCTTGCCGTCAGCATCGATTACCGGTAATCCGCTTATATTTTTTTCCTGGAGAAGCTTGGCGCATTTCTCGACAGAATCAGTAGTTGATACCGTCACCAAATCAGTACTCATAATCTCTTTAATCTGCATTTATTAAAACCCTCCTCGACCCTCTAAAAAGTTCAAACCTATTCAGCTTTTATTATT
>SKPU01000225.1 GCA_007119335.1 Syntrophomonadaceae bacterium | reverse complement strand
TACGAAGGAAACAAAAAAGGAAGATGAAAAATAGCAGCAGTCCGGGTTTAGCATCGTCAAAGTCTAGGTTTATCTGCCCTGCTGATTGCAGTTTGTTAAGCTATTGACGAGTAAGAAATCCGGGCAGTAATATGCTGCCGATGGAGGAATTTGTATGTCAGTAAAATATCAAGACTACTATGAAGTACTGGGTGTAGATCGCAACGCCTCTGAAAAAGAAATCAAGAGCGCTTACCGGAAGATGGCCCGTAAATGGCATCCTGACCTGCATCCGGCCGGTGAAAAAGAAAAAGCTGAAGAAGAATTTAAGAAGATAAACGAAGCTTATGAAGTATTAATCGACCCCGAAAAACGAAAACGCTATGATCAGTTGGGCAGCCGGTGGAAAGACGGTCAGGATTTTCAGGGTCACTCCGGTGCTGAGGGAATGCATTTCTATAGCACTGGTGATTTTGAAGGTGGCGGCTTTCAAAACTCATTCGGGGGTGGTTTCAGCGACTTTTTCAAAATGTTTTTCGGTGAAGAAGCTGCAGCCGGAATGGACGGATCCTCTGGAATGGGCGGAAGAACCGGGCGTACCGGGCGAACCGCTCAGCGTGGACCGGTCAAAGGCGAAGATTTAGAAAGCGAAATTGAACTAACCCTCGAAGAAGCCTATAAAGGGGTGAACAAATCGATTCGAGTCAGTGGTGGATCGGTCTGCCCCACCTGCGGTGGAACCGGCACCAGCGGACGTAGTTTCTGTGCCCAGTGTGGCGGAACCGGTAGCAGGCCTGACCAAAAAACTTTGGATGTCCGGGTACCAGCCGGAGTAAAAGAAGGCAGCCGCATTCGCCTGAAAGGACAGGGCGGCGATGGTCTGAGCGGTGCGCCAAAGGGGGACCTGTTTTTGAAAGTCCGCCTACGTCCTCACCCTGTTTTCAGGCTTAATGGAGATAGCGTTGAAATTGATGCTGTAATCAGGCCTGACCAGGCTCTCTTCGGAGCAAAAATACCGGTTCAAACCCTGGACGGGCAGGTCACTCTAAAAGTTCCACCAGGCAGCAAAAACGGCAGCAAACTGCGTCTCCGCGGAAAAGGCTTCCCCGGAAAGAATAAAACCCGGGGAGACCAATTCGTGCGGCTGGTCATTGATATTCCCGCTGATTTGAGCGAGGAAGAAAAAAATCTCTATAAGCAGCTCTATGAAATGCGTAAAGGTGGGGAGTGATTGATATGAAACTGGTCCGCATCCACTGCCATACTGACGTTGAAGAGAAAGTAACTAAATGCAACCTGGAGTATCATCCTGACCTGCTCTCTATTTATGAAGAAATGGGCATTATCAACTTAGATGAAGATGACACGATGTATTCTGAAGACTTGCGCCGCTTAAACAAAATATTACGGCTGAAGAGAAATACCGGAGTCAACACAGTTGGCGCCGCAATAATTGTTGATTTGCTGGATAAAATAGAAAATCTGCAGGATGAAATAGAAAGCCTGCGCAAAAAAGTGGGTGATTAAGAATGGATTTAGATCGCATTACCAATAAAACAAGAGAAGCGCTAACTACAGCCCAGGAACTGGCCGTTAACAGGGGCCACCAGGTGGTCGGCCCGAAACACCTTCTGGCCGCCCTGCTTGATCAGGAAGATGGCCTGGCCGGCCGGTTTTTGGAACATGCAGGCCTTGATTTTAACGCTTTCAAAGATAGGCTAGAAAAACTGCTCAAAGCGATCCCGAGTGTTTCGGGCTACGATGGACCGCTGCAAATGAGTTCATCGATGGCCCGAATCCTCTCCAAAGCGGAGCAGGAAGCAAAACAGCTCAAAGATGAATATGTCAGCGTGGAACATATCCTTTTGGCTATGACAGAGGAAAGCGATGAGGACTTGAAAAAGCTTTTCAGCGAATTCAAACTCGATCGCGACACCATGTTAAATACGCTTAGAACTGTGCGCGGTTCACAACGTATAACCAGCGATAATCCGGAAGAAACCTATGAAGCGCTGCTGCGCTACGGACGAGACCTGACCGATCTGGCTTCCCGGGGCAAGCTTGACCCGGTCATCGGTAGAGATGATGAAATCCGAAGAGTTATGGAAATATTATCAAGAAGGACTAAAAATAATCCGGTCCTGATCGGTGATCCCGGGGTCGGAAAAACAGCAGTAGCAGAAGGCCTGGCCCGGAGAATCATCGCTGGAGATGTGCCTGAAGGATTAAAAGATAAAAAAGTGATTGCCCTTGATATAGGGTCAATTATTTCCGGGGCCAAATACCGAGGTGAATTTGAAGAAAGGCTCAAAGCAGTCTTAAAAGAAGTTCAGGATGCCGAAGGCAAAATCATTTTATTTGTCGATGAATTACACACTGTGGTAGGAGCCGGCGCTGCTGAAGGAGGTATGGATGCCAGCAACCTCTTAAAACCGATGCTGGCCCGCGGAGAGCTGCAATGTATCGGGGCAACCACTGTCAGTGAGTACCGCAAGTATATTGAAAAGGACGCTGCCTTAGAACGACGCTTCCAACAGGTGATGATTAATCAACCATCAGTGGAAGATACCGTTTCGATTCTGCGCGGACTTAAAGAGCGCTACGAGGTACATCATGGGGTCCGTATCCAGGACAGCGCCCTAATTTCAGCGGCTACTTTATCGGACCGTTACATCAGCGACCGTTTCCTGCCGGATAAGGCTATTGACCTGGTAGACGAAGCTGCAGCCCACCTGCGCACTCAGATTGACAGCATGCCCGCTGCTTTAGACGAAATCACCCGCCGGGTCATGCAGCTTGAAATCGAAGAAGCTGCATTAACTAAAGAAAAAGACCAGGCTTCCCAGGAACGTCTGGAAAAGCTGCAGCAGGAACTAGCCGATTTGCGAAGTGAAGCTGATGCAATGAAAGCCCAGTGGCAGACTGAGAAACAATCTATCGCCAGGGTCCGTTCCCTGAAACGGGAAATTGATGAAGTGCGCACTGAAATAGAAAAAGCGGAAAGAGAATACGACCTGAACAGGGCTGCTGAACTAAAATACGGTCGCCTGAACGAACTGGAACGGAGTCTGCAGTCTGAAGAAGAACAGCTGGCCGGCAAACAAAAACAGGATATGCTTTTAAACGAGGAAGTCAGTGAAACTGAAATTGCCCAGGTGGTCAACCGCTGGACCGGTATCCCGGTCAGCCGTCTGCTCGAAGGAGAGCGCGACAAACTGGTCCGCTTAGATGATATTCTCCACGAGCGGGTCATCGGGCAGGATGAAGCAGTCAGCGCTGTGGCAGATGCTGTGATCAGGGCTCGCAGCGGCATAAAGGATCCAAACCGGCCGGTAGGAAGCTTTATGTTCCTCGGACCGACCGGAGTGGGCAAAACCGAATTAGCCCGCACCCTGTCCGAAGCCTTATTCGATGATGAAAGGAATATGATTCGTCTGGACATGTCCGAGTATATGGAAAAACATACGGTAGCCCGTCTGATTGGCGCTCCGCCGGGTTATGTCGGTTATGAAGAAGGCGGCCAACTAACCGAAGCAGTGAGACGCAAACCATACAGCGTAGTCCTCTTCGATGAAGTGGAAAAAGCTCACCACGATGTATTTAATGCTATGCTGCAGATTTTAGACGACGGCCGGTTAACCGACGGCAAGGGCCGGACCATCGATTTCAGGAATACAATCCTGATCATGACCTCAAATATCGGCAGCCAGGAGATTATATCCTTTCACGAAAAAGGCGGCGATTATGAGCAAATGAAAACCGCTGTTTTAAGCTTGCTCCGACAAAATTTCCGCCCGGAATTTTTAAACCGTCTCGACGAAACAATCGTCTTCAGGGCTTTGGAAAGAAACCAGGTTCACCGAATTGCCGATCTGCTCTTAGAAAGGCTGGCCTTCCGGTTGGCAAACACAGCCACACTGAATCTAGAGTGGGAAGAAGAAGCAGTCAGTTACCTGGCTGACAAGGGTTATGATCCGGCTTTTGGAGCAAGACCATTAAAGCGGGTCATCCAAAATGAGGTTGAAACCCCGCTTTCACGCCTCATCATTGCCGGTGATGTTACCACTGATAAAACAATCATCATCAGCAAAGGTGAACAAGGACTGGAATTCAAACAGGCTGAAGCGGCAGAACATGACAAAGGGGAAACCCAGGAGCACCAGGAAGAGGATCAGGACAAATCAGCCGGAGAAGCTGAACGAATCCAAGGTTGATCCCGGCTAAAAAGCAGGAACCAAAAAACGAAACCAACTATCTTTAAATAACTCTTTAAAAATTAGGCAACAATCTTTAGATCAAGGGGCATACTTCTTAAATGGGGAAGGCCCCTTGATCACTCCTAAAATCATATGCTCCTAACGGGCCCACAACTTACTGCTGCAAACTCTCCTCTACACCGGCAATAAAATCTTTACCGGCCCGGTAAGCTTTAGCAAGCGCTTCTGGATCTGCTAAAATAGCTCCCTTTTCGTCATACCCTCGAAAAGACAGACTACCGGCAAACTTATAGTTAATATTAGTAAAGAAAACCTTGATAATTTCAATAGCGTTCTCACAATAGCGTTCCCGTTTCAAGGCCCCGACACAGATGAAAAAGCCCTGGCGCTTAGGGGTATCAGGAACAAAGGGTTTTTTTAAGTTGAACTTGGCATGCCACCAGCACTGAAAGCGATCAATAAACATCTTCAGCTGAGCATTAAGAGAACCAAAAGTCACCGGACTGGCCATGACCAGGGCATCGGCATCGCTCATTTTCGGGTAAACATCCTGCATGTCGTCCTTTAAAATACAACGGCCATCTTTCGAGCAGGCATCGCAGGCCTGGCAGGGCTTAAATTGCATGCTATTAATGCGCAGCATATCAACCTGCCATCCCGTATCTTCCGCCCCGCGGCAAAACTCTTTCAACAGAGTTTCGCTGTTACCGTTTTTGCGTGGACTGGATGCGACTGCCAACAATGTTTTCATAAGCCATCACTTCCTTTTCTATATTTTAGGGTAACCGTAGGAATCTATTGTTTTATCTTTTTAAGTAGGTTAACATATAGAAGATGAAATGGGAATAGAAATTCTT
>SKPU01000217.1 GCA_007119335.1 Syntrophomonadaceae bacterium | reverse complement strand
TGAAGCAAAAGTCCCAATTGAAGATCGAGGGTACCTTTTTGGTGACGGGGTTTATGATTTAGTAAAAATATATAATGGAAGACCTTTTTACCTGCAAGCACACCTGGAAAGACTGCAAAGAAGCGCTAATGCTATAGAGATTGAAATACCTTATACTCTTCCTGAAATAGAAAAGAGTGTAGAGGCTTTAATGGAGCAGAGTAATTGTACTGATGGTTATTTATATATGCAGGTAACCAGAGGCAGCGCTCCGCGAGGCCATCTATTCCCCTTAGGGAATTCACCCACTATGATTATGTATGTCCGTTCATATGAAGGGCCTCTTCACAGTGAACAACTCAACCCAGCTGATTGCATAACTTTGCCTGATGAGCGATGGCTGAACTGTTACATTAAATCAATTAATTTGCTGCCCAATGTTTATGCACTCCAAAAAGCTTATGAAGCCGGTGCGGCAGAAGCCATATTATATCGTTCGGACGGCACTGTTACAGAAGGAACCCGGACTAATGTTTTTGCTGTAATCGATGGGACAGTGCGTACCCATCCGCAATCAAAATTGATTTTAACCGGTATTACCAGGAATATTGTTCTTGATTTATTAAGTCAACTTGAAGTTCCTGTTTCAGAAAAAGCTTTTTCAGTAGATGATTTAAAGCATGCTTCTGAAGTGTGGACCACTTCTACCGGATTAGAAATTATGCCTGTGAGCAGGATTGATGGAAGACCGGTTAAAGAAATTTCCACCGGTCCGATCTGCAAAAGCTTGATCGATGAGTTCCAGAAGAAGGTGCAAGCTGAATGTTATGCTGGTGGCAGCTAACTTCCGCCGGTATTTGTGTGTAAGCTGATAGTTGTTACATTAACTTATTATCAGAGGATCAAGGGAGGTGGAAATAATGCAGGCCAAAGTTAAGACAGTGATTAACTACATGGAAGAACTCGCCCCGTCTTCTATTGCGTTGTCCGGTGATTCGGTTGGCTTACAGCTGGGTAACCCTGAAGCAGGGATTAAAAAAATACTTGTCGCTCTGGATCCGGACCAAAATGCAGTTAAAGAGGCAGATTCAATCGGAGCAGAAATGCTTATAACACACCATCCCTTCTTTTATAACAAACTTTCGTCCATCGATGAAAGCTATCCTGAAGGCGCCCTGATTGCCTCGGCCATCAGAAAGGGTTTAAATATATTCAGCGCCCATACTAATTATGATGCAGCTCCGCGCGGGGTCAGTTATCGTTTGGCCAAAACCTTAGGTTTGCCGGCCAGAGAAGCCACCGTTTTAGAGGTCACCGGCAGTGAACAGCTTCTAAAGTTGGTTGTTTTTGTTCCTGCCGGCTATGAGGACAAGATCCGGGATGCCCTGGCTGCAGCCGGTGCCGGTCAGCTGGGCGATTATAGTCACTGTACCTTTCAATTGCCCGGGACGGGAACGTTCATGCCCGGAAAAGGCACAGATCCATTTATGGGGAGTCATGGTCAGTTGGAAAAGGTTGATGAAATGCGCCTGGAGACAATCTTGCCGGCTACCCGCCGCTCAAGAGTTATTAATGCACTTCTGGAAGCTCATCCTTATGAAGAAGTTGCTTACGATCTTTATCAGCTTGCCCTGGAGGGCAGGGAAATTGGATTAGGTTTGAATTTAAAGCTCAAGGATCCTATTTTCCTGGAACAATTGATTGATACCTGTCACAGATCTTTAAAGCCCGTTAGTTTGCGCTACTGGCCGTCTAAAAAGCACCAGATCAGGCAGGTTGCTCTTTGTGGAGGAAGTGGTGGCTCGTTAATTGAAAATGCTTCCCGGCAGGGGGCAGAGGTTCTAATTTCAGGCGATTTCCGTTATCATGATTTAAAGAAGGCCCAGGCATTAGATCTGGCTTTAATTGATGCCGGCCACGATGTTACTGAATGGCCGGGAGTTGTATATCTTCAGCACTACCTGGAGGAACGTTTAGCTACGGATAACTATGAAACTGAGGTTTGCTTGCAAACTTCAGTTTCAACAGGTTGGAGCTAACCATTGAGAGTAGGTTAAAAACCTACTCTTTTTTATTTCTGTTGATCTATTTTGAGAGGGGTGTTTAAATTTGCAGTTGAAGTTGTTATGGAACTTGCAGGAGTTGGACCTTTCCATCATGGAATTAAAGAAAAATATTGAAGAGGCGCCTTCACTTAGTGGGGTGAATGAAGCCAGGGAAAGTATAGAAGCCCTGGAAAAGGAGCATTTAGCTCAAAATGAGCAGCTTAATGTTGATCGCAAATCTTTAAAACAATTAGAAATGCGGGAACAAAAAATTGTGGACGAACGTAATGAGCTAAATGAAAGCATGTATGAGGGTAAAATTAAGAATGTCAAAGAACTTACCCAGATGCAGCGTAAAATGGATTTGCTGGCTGAAGAAAAAAAGAAGCTGGAAGAGGATATTTTGTTGCTTATGGAATCAATCGAAAGACAGGAAGTTGAAATCCAGGTTACAGAAGAAAAGTTAAAAAAAAGCAAGCAGGAGCTTCAGGAAAAAGAAAATCAGCTTGAAAGTGATCTCGATCATTTAAACCAGGAATTAGCTAAACTGGAGGCAGAACGGGGCCAACTTGCTGAAAAGATTGAAAAAAAATATCTTGATAAATACTTGATATTGTCCCAAAAAAATCAGGGACAGGGTATGGCCAGAGTAGATGGCGATATATGCGGTGGATGCCGGGTTTTTATATCAGCTGCCCAGCGCGGACATCTTTACAATCCGAGTGCAATGGTGTATTGTGAAAACTGTGGAAGATTGCTGGTTAACCTTGACTGTCAGTAATTTATGTGGGGGGATAAAGTTTGGCACAAAAAAAAGAAAGGCCTAAGACTTTGAAAAATCAGCGCTGGGCTGCTATAGTGGCGGGAATCCTCGCATTCGGGATGGTTGCTTCAGTAGTAGGCGGTTATATCGGCCAGGCCATCGGTGGCGAATCTGTGATGCAGAATCAGCAGGCCGATCCTGAACCGGAGGACTATCTGGCTTATTATGAAGGCGAGGTGGATCGCCTGGAAGAATATCTGGAAGAACACGATGAGCCTAGTCCAGTCGTCCTTCAGGAACTGGCTGATAATTATCGCTATTTAATATTTATTAAACAGATCTATTTTGATGATTCGGACTCTTTAGAAGAGGATCAGGAGAGGTTACTTGCTCTAAGTGAGACCCTCGTTGATAAAGAGCCGGATAATCCTGAACACCGCCTTAATTTGCTCAACCTCTATTTTGAAATGGGGGAGGACGAAAAGGCAATTGAAGAAGAAATAGATGCTTTGCAGGAGGTTTTGCACGAAAATCCCGAACCGATGATTCACCTCTCTCTGATTGGATTATTGTCTTCGGTTGATAAAGAACAAAAATCCCGAGAAGAAGTTGACTGGTTGTACAGTTACCTTGATGGTCGGGTTGCCGATGGTAGGGCGGATACTGAAGAGCAGTACATATATTCTGTATTACTGGGTGAGTTTTTAGATGACCCGGTTACTGCCGAAGCTATACTGGAGGAAATTTTGGAGGAAGAAAGCGAAGAAAGTGTTATTTATTCAGAAGCTCTGAACTATCTTAATCATCTACAGGCTGACAACGATGATGAGGCAGATCCTATACCCTTCGACTAAAACAGGGGAAAGGAAGAGTTAAGTAGAAACCTTATGGATAGAGAAAAACTAATCTGCCTTTTTGAAGAGCTGCGCAAGCGGTTAATTATCATTGCAGTAATGGTTTTTGTTTTTGCTATAGCCAGCTTCACATTCAGCGATGAAATACGTCGGATTCTTTTGATACCCGCAGACATGGCTTACGCTGAGTTGGATGCTGATGGTATTGATATGCAGTTGATATTTTTAACTCCATCCGAAGCGCTGATTGCCAATCTGAGGTTGGCATTTATAACAAGCGCAACTATAACCCTGCCCGTAATCCTTTATCAATTGCTTGCTATCGCTACTGCCACAGCAGGGATGACCAAAAAATCTGCTTGCGTGCTAACTATACTGATGTATATACTTTTTGGCCTGGGTATTTCATTTGCTTATTTTGTGGTGTTACCTTTTGCCCTCAATTTTTTTATTGGTTTTTCCGGGGCAGACTTAATGCCCACTTTCAGCATCGCCCGCTATGTTTCTTTTACCACAGCCTTTATATTTTCTTTTGGACTTGTGTTCCAAATACCGGTATTGTTTTGGTTTCTGGGCAGTATTGGACTGGTGGGCACAAATTTCTTACGACGGAACCGCAAATTTGCCCTTCTGATCATCATTATTTTTGCTTCTATCCTGACCCCTCCGGATATCTTCTCCCAGATTCTCATGGCTATTCCCTTAATGATCTTGTATGAATTGGGGATATTTATGGTCTATCTTTCCTGGCGTAAAAAGAAGAACCGTGAAGAAGCGGACGCGTCTGCCGGATAAGGTATACCCGGCTAAAAAGAGGAGTATAAATATGTAAAGATACCTATTTAATCCTTCATTGACATCATGTTATTACATATAAAGCATTGTTCAATTATGCAAAGAACCTCTTTTTCCGGGAAAGAAGGAAAAAACAGGTTTCTTATAGAAATAAAAATTTAAGAAGTTAAAAATTCAGAAGTTAAAATCAAATGGAATATATTTCTGAGAAAGGCTGTCGATAGGAATGAAATTAGCCGGTGATGGAGAATACCGGGGGGAACTTCTCAATAATCAACCGCATGGCAGGGGCACTTTGACCTGGCCAGATGGTAGCAGATACACCGGGGAGTGGAAAAATGGTTGCTTCCACGGCGAAGGCACCTTTATCTGGTCTAACGGTGACAAATATGAAGGTCAGTGGAAAGAAGATAGAATGCATGGGCGGGGCACCTATCTTTTTGCCGATTGGCGTAAGTACGAAGGTGATTGGTATAATGACCAGATGCATGGTTTCGGTACTTACTATTGGCCAAGCGGTGAAAAGTATGAGGGTGAATTTTCCAATGGTATTTATGAAGGACATGGCACATATTCGTGGCCTGACGGGAAAATTTATACTGGCCAATGGAAGAAGTCCTTTCGGCATGGCGAAGG
>SKPU01000181.1 GCA_007119335.1 Syntrophomonadaceae bacterium | reverse complement strand
CTGGAGCTAAAGGTACGTAGCCCGTTCCAAGAAGCAGGGCTGACAAAGGCAGATATTCGTGAGCTTTCCCGGTTGTTTGGACTGCCGACAGCGGAAAAGCCCTCCATGGCCTGCCTTTCTTCGCGAATTCCTTACGGGACCCGCATAACCACCGACCAGCTGAAACAGATCAGGGAAGCAGAAAAGAACTTAAAGGAATTGAACTTTAGCCAGGTAAGGGTAAGACATCACGGCAGAGTGGCCCGAATAGAGGTCCCCAGGGAAGATATGTCCCGCCTGCTGGATGCCGCGGAAATAATCCTGCAAAAACTCAAAAACCAGGGTTTTTCATATATAACACTGGACCTGGAAGGGTTCCGCAGCGGGAGCATGAATGAAGTGCTTCCTTCCGGCGATAAAAAACAGCAGTAGTTCCACTTACTGTTGTGAAACTGCCTGGGCTGTTTGGATTGGGGACGCAACGATCAGTTTATAAATGTCTGCTTTAAGGTTTTCCAGCCGTATGATGTTGAGGCCGGCTTTCTCGACATTTTCAATAGTTCGCCGGTTGATATTGTTGCCGATGATCCAGACAGCGAGAGGGTTTAAAATATCCATGAAAAAACCCAGCAGGGGGTTTTCACTGCGCATATGTTCCAATAGGACAACCTGCCCGTCTGCCTTGCAGACACGGCTGATTTCCCGCAATCCCTGAACCGGATCAGGAACGGAACAGAAAACACAAGTTGCTAAAACTGTATCAAATAAATTATTATGAAAATCCAACTGCTGGACGTCCATTTGCCTCAAATCAGCCTCTATATTCATCTTTTGTGCACGGGCCCGGGCTTTTTGAATCATTTTTGGACTAAAATCAATGCCTGTTAGAGTGCAATCCTGCGGATAGAAGGGCAGATTGACACCTGTCCCTATCCCCACTTCCAAAACACTGCCCCGGGCCAGGGTTACCGTTTTTTCGCGCATCCAGTGGGGCACCATCATTCTGTCCAGCTGGTCGTAAATTACTGAAATTCGGTCATACCGCTTTTGTATTTGCTCTGTTTTGCTATCCATCTTCAATATACACTTCCCTGTTTGGATCTTTTTTTTAACAATAATATGATACTAATATTATTAGCTTTGTATAATATTTTATTATACTGCACCATTTTTTTAAACCTGCATTCAACACCCCATAATTTCCCAAATTGCAAGATCTTCTTTTGCACTCCAGGAAAGCCATACATCTGCCTGGTGGATAGTCATATCAGGTTCCCTCAATAAACTGGCTGACTATTAATTTTACTGCTTAATGCCCACAAGTGACTTGTCTCGAAAATAGATTACTATCAACACCGCGACAAATAGAATGAGGCCCGCCAGCTGGGCCTGGTTAAAAATGCCATAACCAGGCTCGCTGCGGAAATAATCGATAAACACGCGGACGGCAAAATAACCAGCCAGGTATATCAAAAAAAGCTGCCCCTGGCGCACTTTGTTCCGCAAGAACCATAAGAGGGCAAAAAGTAACATGCTTGCTACAAACATATAGAGGGGAATATTATGATACGCTATTCCATTTGTAATTCTAGGCCATGGAGCAGTACTGGAAGCAAATCCGTAAACATCGCAGCCTAGACGGGTAATCGCTTCCCCCATAGCCAGGGCGGGGGCGTAGATATCAGCGACCCTCCAAAAGCTGAGTTTCTTCCTGCGCAGGTAAAAATAGCCCACCAAAGCTCCACCAATTAGCCCGCCATAAAAAGCAAGCCCTCCCTCATGAACTTGAAAAAGGTAGAGGGGATTTGCAAGAAATTTATCAAAATGCAGGGCCACAGAAAAAAGACGGGCTCCGATCACGGCCCCGATAATACAATAGGTTGACAATTCCCAAATGAGATCTGTCTTGATCTTTTTTGTGGATGCACTGTGCAGCGCCAGGAAAAGACCTGCTATAATTGCCACTGCTAAGGCCATTCCGTAGAGGTGGATAGTCAAAGGGCCCAGATGAAAAGACGGTTCGAGATAATTTAACAGCATGGTTTTTCCTCCCTTGGTTGGTATGACATTAACCGGACAGGCTGAATTCTGCCCCTAGTCCAAAATATTGTTTTCCAAAAGCCGGTAAGAGCCTCTAAAGGGCAATATTTTTAAAACAGATGCTTCCTCAATCGTCAATTTAACCCCTTATTAAATATATTTCCGTCACTTACTGCTTGCCACATTGATGGAGCGAGAAGTTAAAGTGACAATGGCCACGACCACATAACATAACGCACCTACTACGAAAGCTATCGAAAAACTGAACTGCATCGCAATAACTACAGCTAAAACTGATCCCAGGACAGACATGATTCCATTAATACCCCAGGCCAGGGGAATATCTTTACGAGCTAGTTCCCGAAGCAATTTTAAGCTGCTCGAAAACGGCACGCCCATGGCTAATCCGACTGGAGCGACAATAAGTACAATCAAACCCAAAGCAACCGGTTGAGGCATTGCTATCAAACTGCGCACCATATCGTTGAGTGTTAACGCATAGACAAAGCCACCTGCGGCAACTAAACCGGAAGCCAGGCCGATAACCAACGGCAGTTTTTTGGGAGAAACACGTGATGCCCAAAAACTACCCATTCCACTGCTGATCAGGAGAATAAACAACAGGATGGAAAAGGCTGCTGCCGGATTTCCAAACACCAGGATCATTTTTTGAATCAAAGTAATCTCAATCAACATAAAACCGATACCAAGCGCTGTAAAAGTTGCTGCCGGCCACCAGTGCTTTTGAATATTCTTCTTTTTACTTCTTGAATGATCTCTCGTTCCGATAAAATAAAGCAAGGCCAAAACAGCGATAATACTGACCACAAAAAGCAGACTACTCAAAGAAGCGGGCAGTCCTCTTTCAAATTTGTAAAAAAATGGACTGTTATCTGTGGCCAGGGTTACATCAAAGTGAAACTCTCCAGCCAGGTCTGTTACGGTCACTTCGCTCGTCCTCAGCGCATTGAAAAATACCGGTTCAGCATGCTCCGGAAGATGGTAAGGCTCCATCCCCATTTGATTGGTTTTAAGGTATATTTCTTCGATCTCCGCTCTTGTAAAAGGTTCGTTACGCAGCGTTAGTATAGGATAGTGGTGATTAACAGTTTCTTCTGCTGAGGAGGGTTGGATTACGACCATTCGCGACATTGCTTCTTCTGGTGAAAGTCCGCGATCCAAAAATACCTGGTAAGACATTAACATTGCTTTGGTTAAGTCAGTTGTGTCATGCAGTACAAATGCCAAGCGCCCTTCGGGATTTAATCGCTCCATATAGACTTCAAAAGCTTCCATGGTAAAGACATAGTTCTCAGATAAGGCATGACCGGTACGCCCGGCAGCCTGGGTAAATACAAGGGGAAGATATATCAAATCGTATTGAGATTGATCTTGTTCTATAAAGTTGCGTGCATCTTGTTCCACCACATTCACATTTTCCTGATCATAAATATGACCATTATAGTCCGAGAACTCTCGAACAGCGCTGACAATGCTTTGGTTTATTTCAACAGCCGTAATATCCTCTACCCCGGCCAGAAGAGATAATAATACATCCTTGCCTCCTCCGGAACCGACTATCAGCGTTGCATCAGAATTGCCCCAGGTAAAAGGGAAATAGGTCGGATCATCCTTTAAATATTCTGCTGACTGGGGATCACCGTCAAATTCAATCATATCCGAAACAGCACCACCATCAGTGTAAATCCACTTTTTTGAAAATGAAGGATTACCCGTATGCTTTACCACGTCAGTCCGGGCGAAAGCGCTCCAGTCAGTGTAAATTATTTCAGTATTATCATCAGCAGTTTTTATAAATAGAGATTTAACACTTCCATAGCCCTGTTTGAGTAGAAGTTCCTGGAATCCGCCGTATATATTCACCAACAGAAAGGCAGTTAGAGCTGCAATTAGCACAGTGCTGTGCAGTACCCGCTTCTTTTCTGCTGCAACCTGGAAAAGCAACAGGCTGACTGCAGCGGGAACTATCGAAATCAATAAAGCTGTATTTACTGCACCGAAATGTTCAAGGAGCGGCAGGACGGCCAGACTGCCAAGAGCACCGCCAAACAGGTCGGCAAAATAAAGCACCTGGGCATCTTTACCGTAAAGATAAAATGCAGCTGACAAAAAAAGACCGGCGGCAATAAAGGGAACAAGAACAGCCAGTATATATCCGTAGATAAAGCCGGGAAAAGGATAAAGCAGGACAGCCACCACTGAAAAAGGAATGGCGCAAGCCAGGATCATAGCATAGCGAGCCAGTTCAAGAGCTCCATATTGATCCATCCGTGTTTTTAAGTTGGTTTGATACAACAACCAGGCCCCGATACCCAGGCCAAGAATGGAAATTGATATCACAATAAAAACGAAGTGGTACCATAATAAAAAAGAAAACAAACGGATTACGCTTAATTCAAAAAGCAAGGTTGAAAAAGATACAAAAAACACAGCTCCAAGAACTAGCGGTAAATCTTTTTTTGATTTAGTCACTTTGGTTCAATCATCCTTTCTTTCCAAGATTCAATCAACACCAATAACTATTTTGGATAAGCAATCTTTCAGACTGCCTTTATACTTTCCTTTAATGATGATAGTGCCTACAGCACTTCATACTAAATCATTAATATGAATATCCTGTGAAGATACTTTGTAAAATCTGTGAATTGCACACTTTTTTTGGAGGATGCGAACTGCGGCTTAATGGGAATAATTAAAGATAAAAACGGCCAGGGCGCCAAATGTAAAAGGGGCGAAAGAGGATTGGGAAGCAATAACCCGCAAAATAAAAAAACGTGAGACCAATGTTTAATCTGGCTCACGTTTATTATCTTAATCTGGTGGAGGCGGCGGGAGTCGAACCCGCGTCCGAAGGCCCGGCTACAAGAGCTTCTACAAGCTTAGTCCCGGTTTTTGTCTCACACCAGCGGCTCCCCGGAACAGGGATCCTTTGGTGCCAGTCCCGTTAAGTTTCCCACAGCAGCGGTGGGACCGCCGCTTCTGCGGTAGACCGGATTTTTGACACCCCTGCTCTTTCCCCCGGCCAGGGAAAGAAGGGATGCGCTGCTTTTATT
>SKPU01000246.1 GCA_007119335.1 Syntrophomonadaceae bacterium | reverse complement strand
TCAACCTCAGTCACACCTTTATCTTCTGCCGGTTCCCATCTCTCAACCGGTTCACCAAGCATAATATCACTGATTACTGGGTTTGGATAACGGCAGAGCTGACATTTTTCAGCCAGAAATTCATCTCTGGTTAAATTTGTTTCACTTCCGTTTTGAGTGATCAAAAATCCGTCCTCACTCCACTTTACTTCGGTTAGTTCTTCAGTTTCAGGATATTTTTCAGCCAGCAAAGCAGGATCGACCATGCCCGGACAGGGACAGCCGATAATGATAAGATCATTCCGATCAATACCCTTTTCCACCAACAGCTGAGTTACCGCCCGGCTATCACAACCTTTGACCATCACAGCAACCTTGCGTTGATCGGGTTCCTGGCCGCGCGGCACCGGCAGTTTTTCCGCCAGAGTCAGGTATGTAGCCAGGTTGGCGGTGCAGAGGGGTGAAAAGATCAACTCTGCAGCGCCGGCAGTGTCTTCAACAAAGCCCGGGGCGACCCGGTAGCCGAAAGTGCCCGGTTTCCAGCCAAGCAGGTATTTTACATCTTCACGGGCAACTACCTCCGCCGCGGTTTCGCGTAATTTATCAAGATCCATCTTAGAACCCCCCTACCAGTCGATCTGCCGGCGCCTAAAACCTTCGAACGGCCCGGCTTCTTTTGCATCTTCAACGGTTTTTTCCACAACTTCTTTCCATTTGTGTCCTTCGGAAGCGGAAACCCAACTCATATGGAAACGCCGTGGATCAACCCCGACAAATTCCATTAAATCTTTGAGCATACCCAGGCGGCGCCTGGCATAATAATTACCCTCCATATAATGGCAGTCTCCGGGATGACAGCCTGAAACAAGAACCCCGTCAGCACCCTGCTGGAGTGCATTCATTACATAGAGCGGGTTAACCCGGCCGCTACACATGACCCGTATCACCTGGAGGTTAGCCGGGTACTGAACCCTGCTGGTCCCCGCCAGGTCTGCTCCTGCATAGGAACACCAGTTACAAAGGAAGGCTACAATGTTAGGTTCCTTATTTTTTACTGCTTGCTTATCGCTCATCTCATGGCCCCCAATGCCGCTATCTGCGGTAATATCTGGCTATCGCGGAATGACTTCGGTTGAATTGAATCGGAAAGACAGGCCGCTGAACAAGATCCACAACCTTTGCAAAGCGCTTCGTTAACTCTGGCGACTTCCAGTTCGTGTCCAAAGCGATTAACCGTAACCATTTCAATTGCCGAATAGGGGCAAATCTCAACACAAAAACTACAGCCCCGACAGGTTGCTTCATTAACTTCTGCAACCTGGGCACTGATCATAACTTTCCCGCGAGCCATTGGAATCATTGCCGATGCGGCAGCTCCTTTGGCCTGGGCTACAGTGTCAGGGATATCCTTAGGCCCCTGACAACAGCCTGCTATAAAAACACCGTCGGTAGCTGTATCCACCGGGCCCAGTTTCGGATGCGCTTCAAGGAAGAACCGATCCGTTGACTGGGAAAGCCGGAGTAAGTCCATAATTTCACGCATTTCGGCTCGCGGTTCCAGGCCAACTCCAAGCACTACCATATCCACTTCGTCTTCGAGAGGAGTTGCAGTTAGGGTATCTTCAACTTTGACAACAAGTTTGTTGCCTTTTTTGAATATTTCAGAAGGGTTTCCCCTGATATAGCGGACGTTTTCCCGGCGAACCCGATCGTAAAACTCTTCATAACCCTTTCCGAAAGCCCGGACATCCATGTAGTAGATCCTAATGTTGGCATCAGGCAATTTTTCTCTGATCAAATGAGCCTGCTTAGCAGTATACATACAGCAAACCCTTGAGCAGTATTCGTTTCCAACACTTGCATCACGCGATCCGACACACTTGATAAAGGCAACCTCTTTCGGTTCGATTTCCTCTTCACCGTTAGAAATCATCACCTTGCCGCCGGTCGGTCCCGAGGCAGAGACCAGGCGTTCCATCTCCATACCGGTAATCACATTTGGATAATTATCGTACCCGTATTCAGGCTTGCGTGAGGGATCGAAAGGATCGAACCCGGTAGCTACAATAACCGCTCCGACCTTAAATTCGACAATTTCATCTTCCTGTTCGAAGTCTATCGCTCCCACCCCGCAGACTTCCTGGCATTTCGGTCCTTTACCGCACTTCCCTTTTGTCAGGTACAGGCAGCTTTCAGGGTCAATTGTATACTTGGCCGGAACTGCCTGGGGAAAGGGCAGATAAACTGCAGAGCGTTTTCCCATTCCCATGTCGAATTCATTCGGGAAACGGTCAGCTACCCGGCATTCTTTAGCGCAATCGCCACAACCGGTACATTTATCGAAATCGACATAACGAGCTTTTTTGCGGACCTTGACATCGAAGTTACCAATATAGCCCCCAATTTCATCAACTTCAGAATAGCTCAAAAGTTCGATGTTAGGGTGGCTGGCACAATCGACCATTTTAGGGGTCAGAATACAGGCCGAACAGTCAAGCGTGGGAAAGGTTTTATCAAGCTGTGCCATACGGCCGCCTACCGAAGGAGTCTTTTCCACCAGGTAAACTTTAAACCCGGCATCCGCTATATCAAGTGCAGCCTGTATCCCGGCTATGCCAGCACCGATAATCAACGTAGCTGGTTCAGCATCAACCTCTTTAGATTCCAATGCTTCAAGCAGTCGGACTTTAGCTACCGAAGCTGCGACTAGTTTTTTTGCTTTTGCAGTTGCTTCTTTCGGATCTTCATGGACCCAGGAACACTGCTCCCGGATATTGGCCATCTCCAGAAAATATGGGTTGATTCCCGCTCCCTCGATTGTTTTTCTAAAAGTAGGTTCATGCATCCGGGGAGAACAGGAAGCAACCACGATCCGGTTTAGACCCTGTTCTTTAATATCTTCTTTGATCAGGGCCTGTCCGGGATCAGAACACATATAGGAATAGGTGCGCGCTACTTTCACATTAGGCAGTTTTAAAGCATATTCTTCGACTGCCTCCACATCTACCGTAGAAGCAATGTTAATGCCGCAATGGCAGATATAGACGCCAACTTTCGGTTTATCAGTCATCTGTTATTTTCATCCTCCCGCAAAGATTGGCCCTTGCAAACTTTATCCTTTCAGTTCTTTAATCTTTTCTTGTAAAGCAGGAATAACCTTGAACATATCATCCACTATAGCGTAGTCAGCCACGGTAAAGATCGGCGCTTCAGGGTCTTTGTTAATGGCTACTACAGTTTTGGCCCCCTTCATTCCGGCAACGTGCTGGAATGCGCCAGAAATACCCATCGCAAGGTATAACTTCGGCTTAACTGTTTTACCGGAAGTCCCTACCTGGCGATCATGAGGAATCCAGCCAGCATCTGTTGCTGCTCTGGAACCGGCAACATCGGCCTTGATACCCTGGGCCAGTTCTTCAATTAAAGTCATATTTTTATCTTCTTTAAGTCCACGCCCGACAGCAACAAGGATTTCAGACTGGGTGATATCAACATCTCCGACTTCTGCTTCGATATACTCTACAAATTTACGGTAGGTAATATCTTCTTTGAATGGAGAATCTATTTTTTCAACACTACCAGCTGCGGCAGGTTCCGGTGCTTCAACAGCGCCTTCCCGGATTGTAACCAGGTATGTTTCAGCCGGTTTAAAAGCCACTGTAGCACTTACTTTACCGGAATACATCTGGCGGGTGGCCTTGAGTGTGCCGTCAACATATTCAAGCCCGATCGCTTCGGCAACCAGGGGCAGTTTTTTCTCCACGGCCAGAGCAGGCATAAAATCCACACCCTGGGCAGTCTGCCCGGTCATCAATACCGCAGGCTTCATTTCGTCAATCAGGACAGATAGTACCTTCTGATATTTTTCTGCGTTAAAGTTCTCAAACCCGGGGTCGTCGATAACCTGCACCTTGACCCCGTATTCACTCAGCTTTTTGGCCATATCATCCATGCCGCTGCCGATAAGCAGAGCAGTTACTTCACCACCCATATCTTCAGCTAGTTTAGGGGCGATAGCCATCATTTCAAAAGTAATATCTCTTAAAGCTCCCTGCCGATGCTCTGCTAGTAGTAAAACGTTACCCATTATACTAAGCCTCCCTTAACCAGGATGGATGCCAGTTTTTCAGCTTTCTCGTCCGGCTCACCCTCGATAAATTCCGCTGCACTTTCAACTTCAGGTATGTAGAGGTTTTCAAGAACTACCTGGGATGCTTCGGCACCTACTTCTGCGGGGTCAATGCTCAGATCATCCAGGCCGGCAACACTGAGTTCCTTTTTCTGGGCTTGCCGAATCCCTCGAATTGGCGCATAGCGAGGTTCGTTAATACCAGTCTGAATAGTGAGAACTGCCGGAAGTTCAAGTTCAACCACTTCCATCAATCCACCTTCCAATTCACGGTGGGCCTTAACCTTACCGTCAAGGACTTCTACTTTCTTGACCATGGAGGCATGATTCACGCCTAACTCTTCAGCCAGGGCTACACCGGTCGACATATGGCCGTCATCATTAGAGTAACAGCCGGTCATAATCAGATCAAACTTTTCACCCTTGATTGCCCCGGCCAGCACTTTGGCCACCATCAGCGGATCGTGATCGGCGATTCTTTCGTCTTCAATACGCTTAGCTCTGTCACAACCCTTGGCCAAAGCCATGCGAATCATTACATCAGACTGCTTTGGACCGATTGAAACGACATCTACTTCGCCGCCCTTATCTTCTTTAATCAGAACTGACTCTTCCACAGCATAGTTGTCGGCGTCGTTGATGTCGTAAGAAAACCGACTGTTGTCAACTGTTTTGCCGTCAGGATTAACCTTAACTTCCGCTTCAGAAGTATCAGGCACATACTTGATGCAAACAATAGTTTTCATATTTCATGCCACCTCCTACCAGGTTTAAAGCCAAATCAGGCTTCTACAAATTCTCCTAATAACTCCATAATTTCAGCTACCCGCATTTCTTCCTCATAACCAAGGTTTTTCATGGCATCTTCCAAGGTTAACACACAAAATGGACAGGCAGCAGCCACTATATCGGCGCCAAGCTCTTTTGCGTCTCTGATGCGAACATCAGCGAGCCGATCTTTAGTCGATGTGGATTCCACCCACATCTTACCGCCACCGCCTTC
>SKPU01000202.1 GCA_007119335.1 Syntrophomonadaceae bacterium | reverse complement strand
GGCATAAACATTCCATACCCGCAAAAAGATGTTCACCTGATCAGCAGGGATGAAGAATAATGATTTTACATTCTCATGAGTGAATTGATTAATATTTTTTAGAATAAAGCAAAGGTGGCAATTGAATGAATCAAGCCGAACAAAAATATGAAGATATAAAAGCTGATGTACTGGTGATTAGCCCCCACCCGGATGATGCTGAATTTGGAACATCCGGGTCGGTGGCCCGCTGGGTTAATGAAGGTAAAGTGGTAGTTTACGCAATATGCACCGGCGGGGAAAAAGGAACCGATGATCCAAACGTCAATCCGGAAGATTTAAAAAAGATCCGGGGAAAAGAGCAGCTCCAGGCAGCCCGTTTGCTGGGGGTTAAAGAGGTGGTCTTTTTAGAATATGAGGATCAAACCCTGGAAGACACCCCGGAATTCCGCAAGGACCTGGTACGCTGTATCCGCCGCTTCAGACCTAATACTGTGGTCACCGCTGATCCTTACCGGCGCTATATCTGGCATCGCGACCACCGCATTACCGGCCAGGTGGCTCTTGATGCTGTTTTCCCTTACTCCCGCGACCATCTTTCCTACCCCGATTTACTGGAAGAAGGCTTGAAACCTCATAAGGTAAAGGAAATGCTTTTTTGGGCGACGGAAGAACCCAATTATTGCGTCGATATATCTGAGACCTTTGAAACCAAGTTGGCCGCTCTGCGCTGCCACGAAAGCCAGGTTGGCGGTCACCACTTTCCCAATATAGAGCAGTGGCTGCGCCAGCGGGCTGAAGGTGCGGCCTGTGAAGAAGATTTCACCCTGGCCGAAGCTTTCCACCGTGCAGAAATTTTGCGTTAACCCTGATTTTTAAGAATTTGTCCAGGTAACATCACCGTATAGTTGATCACCTGTTTGGCGGGAACGGAAAGCATTGAACTGTTCCCGCTCAGTTTTTAAATCAGTGGGATCGCCATGTCCCGGCAGAATAACTGTTTGATCGGGCAGGACCATTATTTTTTCTTCGATCGATTTAACGATCTGCTTAAACTTTTCAGGAGAAGCGGTTTTGCCAGGTCCTCCGGGGAAGATTGTGTCTCCCGATAGCAGGTAGTCTCCAAGCCTGAAGCAGATGCTGCCCGGAGTGTGGCCGGGAGCATGGATCACTTCCAAGCTTAGTTTACCGCACTTGACACTAGCACCGTCTTCCAGCAGTTGGTCTGGCTTGATCGGCAGCTGTCCTGTTTCAGCCTGATGGGCGGCCAGCGAAGCCCCCAATGTGCGGTATAGATCTTCTAAAACCGTGACATGGTCCATATGTCCGTGAGTGATCAGGATAAATTGCGGGGGACTCCCTTTTAAATGTTCTGTGATGAGCTCTGCATTGCCCGGGGCATCGATCAGCACGCTCTGCCCGCTTTCCCGGCAGAACACCATGTAGGCATTAGTGCCGAACGGTTCAGTCTCAAGGCGTAAAATCTCCATTTTCTGATCGCTGGTGATTGTTTCTGCTTTTTTGGCCATCATAACACCTCATTGTCGTTTTTGTTTATTATATCATCCAAAAAAATGGTTTAACACCGGAAATTGGTGGTTCAGCAAACAAATTAAAACAACTATTTCCCTAAACCGGTATAATCGGTTATAATAATTTTTGGGAACAGGTCATCTTAATAATCATCACAGGAAGAGGGATCGAAGCAAATGTCGAAAATAAAAATTGCTATTGTTGGGGTCGGTAATTGCTCCAGCGCATTAATCCAGGGCATTCATTATTACAGGGATACAGAAGAAAATGATCCTATCGGTTTGCTGCACTGGAATCTTGGAGGCTATAAACCATATGATCTCGAAGTCAGCGCTGCTTTTGATATAGATCAGCGTAAAGTCGGTCAGGATATTAACCGGGCTATATTTCAGCGTCCGAATTGCGCTTACCCTTTTTATGCAGACCTGCCTTTAAGCGGAGTAAACGTGCAGATGGGCAAAGTCTTGGATGGTTTATCAGAACATATGCAGGACTTTGAAGATGACTATACCTTTTTGAAAAGTAATGAACCCGAACCTGAAAAAGACGATATTGTCCGGACCCTGAAAAATACGGGCACTGAAATTATGCTTAATTACCTGCCGACCGGCTCAGAAGAAGCCTCCCGTTTTTACGCAGAATGCGCTTTAGAGGCAGGGGTTGCTTTTGTCAATAATATACCTGTTTTAATAGCCAGTGATCCGCAGTGGGCTGCACGTTTTGCCGCGAAGAATGTCCCTATTATCGGGGATGATATCAAATCGCAGATGGGCGCTACTATCCTGCATCGGGCATTGGCCGAGCTTTTCGACAAGCGCGGAGTAAAACTGGAACGTTCTTACCAGCTTAATACCGGCGGCAATACCGACTTCTTAAACATGACCAGTCAGAAACGTCTGGCCACCAAGCGTATCTCAAAGACAGAAGCAGTTCAGTCAGCAGCAGCCAAGCGCCTGCCCGACCGGGATATTCACATCGGGCCCAGTGATTATGTATCCTGGCAAAAAGACAACAAAGTCTGTTTCCTGCGCATGGAAGGGCAAATCTTTGGCAACGTGCCGATGAATATAGAAATGCGCTTAAGTGTCGAAGACTCACCTAATTCAGCAGGAATAGCCATAGACACCGTGCGCTGTTGTAAACTGGCCCTGGACAGAAAAATCGGGGGAATCTTAGAAGGTCCTTCTGCTTACTTTTCCAAGCATCCACCCCGCCAGTATCCAGATTACCTGGCTTACCAGTTAACCGAAGAATTTATCCGAGACGGGAAATAATTATTTAACCAGCCCCGCTAGATTGTCTGTTTTACCGCTTGGTCCGCTACAACTCCCGGGCCAAATCGAAGCCTTCCCGGATAGCCTCGGTAATCTTGCGGGGCTTGTGAGCATCGCCGATTACATGCATTTCATCAACTTTGCCTTCCAGCTCCCCGGCCAGCGTATTATTGGCTACGGCCCCGATGGCAAGCACCACTGTATCTGCCGGCAGTAGGGTTTCCGCCCCGCTTTTTTCGATGACTACCCCGGAAGTGTTGATCTCCTTGACCGGAGTCTGGTCCATGACCTTTACACCTAAGCGGCGGATACATTTTATAGTTACCCAGCGGGTGCTTACCCCGATATCGCGTCCGATCCCTTTTTCGAATTCGACCAGGGTGACCTCTCTCGTCCCGCGGTTGAGCATTTCCTTAAGCTTTTCGGGCGTTTCTGCATCATTTTCCATCAGGAACTTAAGGTTCTCAGCAGAAATTGCTCCCATTTCAGCTATGCTGACTGCTGCTTCGCAGCCTACCGAACCGCCCCCGATTACAACCACTTTTTCACCGGGCACTACTGAACCGTTTAGAATATCGAGGACCGGGACCGCGTTTGCTGATTCGCTGATCGGAAATGGCGGTGTTGCGCCCTTCGCCCCGGTAGCGACTACAACCACATCTGTTTCGACAGAGGCAATCTCTTCAGCGGATGCTTCCCGGTTAAGGATCACCTGAACCCCGTTACGGGCCAGTTCACATTTATAATAATCGAGCAGGCTCATGAATTCATGCTTACCCGGAGGGAGGGCGGCATAATACAGATGACCGCCGAGGGCCTGGTCTTTTTCCCACAGGGTGACTTTGTGCCCGCGGGCTGCAGCCAGGCGAGCGGTTTCCATCCCCCCCGGGCCTCCGCCGATAACCAGGACTCTCCGCGGGTTTTCGGCCGGCCTGATTTCCACCTGATGTTCGCGTCCAGCCGCGGGATTTACGGTGCAGTGGACGTCCTGCATGGTGAAAACCATATCCAGGCAGCCCTGGTTGCAGGCAATACAGCGTCGGATAGAGTCAAAAGATTGGTTGACTGCTTTATTGGGCAGCTCCGGATCAGCAATTAACGGCCGGCCCATATTAACCAGGTCGGCCATGCCCTGTTCTAAAATTTCTTCAGCCACCAGCGGATCATTGATCCGGTTGCTGGCAATTACCGGCACATTAACTGCTTCTTTAATACCCCGGGCCAGGTAAGCAAAACCGCCGCGGGGCAGATCTCCGGTAATCTGGGGCACCCTTGATTCATGCCAGCCGCCGGTTACGTTCAGACAATCCACCCCGGCTTTTTCTAACTCCCGGGCAAATAGGGCTGCTTCCTGGTTGGTGTTGCCCCCGGGCATAAAGTCGTGCCCTGAGATTCGGATCATTACTGTGAAATCAGGCCCGACTGCTTCCCGGACCTTCTGCACAGCTTCTATGCCGAAGCGAATCCGGTTCTCCCAGGGCCCGCCATATTGGTCAGTGCGCTGGTTAGTCAGCGGTGAAAGGAACTGGCAGATCAGATAACCTGCGCTGGCCAGTATTTCCACAGCATCAAAGCCGGCTTTTTTAGTCCTTAGGGCGGCCTGTCCGTAGTCTTCAATAACTTTTTCAATTTCTTCCAAGGTCATTTCCCGCGGGGTTTCACGGGTTAACCGGGAGGCCACAGCTGAAGGTGCAAGCGGTTGCTGACCGCCGATCATCATGCTGTGGGTGTAACGTCCGGCCTGGTATAGCTGGGCAGCCGCCGCTGCCCCGTTATTTTTGATTGCCCCGGAAAGTTCTTTCAGACCGTCGATAAACTGATCATTGTGCAGGCCGATCATGTTCGGTCCCAGGCCTAATTGATCTATGCTGCAGCCACCGACGGTGACTAACCCGGCTCCTCCCCGGGCTCTTGTTTCGTAATACTTGATCAGCCGTTCATTAACAAATCCCTCAGGAGTGTAGCAGTGATGAATTGCTGGCATAGCAATCCGGTTTTTAAGTTCCATTTGTCCAACCTTTATGGGTTGAAAGAGTTTCATAAATCATTCGCTCCTTTCCTGCTGCAAATTCTTCATAGTAATAATTCAACATCATGCTCAGATCGCCTTTAAAAAATAATACAAAAGAAAATACTCTAATTGTCTTGAATTTTACAAGGGGAGGCGATAATAATGAAAGAAGCTCGATCTATAAATCGCTGCACAAAAGGGATCATGCTTTAGATTCTATCCTCAAAGCCGCAGGGCAGGAGATCCCGGTGCTGGTGTCGAAGTGCTGGCGTTGAAGATGGAAGAAGGTGAGCGGGAATTCATGGGCGGCATGGTGCGCTATCCCGCTTTTGCGCCTTGCCTGGT
>SKPU01000180.1 GCA_007119335.1 Syntrophomonadaceae bacterium | reverse complement strand
CGGTCAGCCTGCACATTGAACAGCTCTCAGGGATATCGCTGGATGCGGCCTGATCTTTTATTTTCTGTAATTCTTCCTCACCTATCCACTTGTCACCTTCGTGGTTTTCATAGCCTTCACAAACCATTTCTAATAAATACTTTTCCCCTTCACTCATATTCAAACCTCCCCTCTTAGCTTATATCTTAATGCAACCGCATGGTAAAATCAAGTATTGTCTAAACCCATAAAATTAGCTGCTCAGCTTGCAAGGCCGCACCGATCAAGATGCGGCCCTACAAAACTTGATAGCATCTATAAGCGCTAGGAAGCTTTATGTCATAATGCTGACGCTTGTTTTGGCTCGCTAAACGAAGGATGTTTTGTCAGCTTTTCTATAAGCGGGACAAAGGCATTCATAATTAAAATTGAAAAAGCCACGCCTTCGGTCGGAGGAAGGCCTAACCTGAACAATACTATAAGCAAACCAATAGATACACCGAAAATAACTTTCCCTTTACCGGTTATAGGGCTGGTTACCCAGTCAGTAGCCATATAGAATGCTCCCAAAATGAGTCCGCCGGTTATCAAATGCATCAGCGGATTTTCTCCAAACAACAGGGTTAATACGAATACTGTAGCCAGGATTGAAAGCGGGGTTTGCCAGTAAATATGCTTCCGGTAAAACAGGTAGGCGGCACCCAACAATAGGGATAGAGGAGACAGTTCGGCCATGGCCCCTGATCCCTGAAAGCCTACGAACAGTTCCCACCAGGCAGGCATTTCCATTCCCTGATGCATCATGACCAGTGGAGTAGCCTGGCTAACCACACCTACTTCCCAGGGAGTATAATCAACGTTTAAAAAGGGAAGAAACGGGGCGAGTAAAAAAACTGTAACATACCCAAATAAAGCGGGATTAAAACGATTCCAACCAAGGCCACCCATTAATTCTTTGCCAATACCAATCCCGATAAAAGTAGCAATAGCAGCGGTCCACCATACCGTGGTAGCTGAATAAAGTAACGCTACAAATAGCCCGGTAAGCAAAGCGCTACCGTCATTTAAACTGATTGGTTTTTGTAACAACTTACGAAAAATTACCTCTGTTACAGCAGCAGTTACCAAACAGACCGCTATAAGTAATAGGGCATAACCGCGGTAGAAATAGATAGCCATTAGCGAGATCGGTAACAATGCTATCATTACATCCCGCATTGCCGTTGAAATCCGCATGTCTGCTTTGAGGTGAGGCGCTGGCGTGCTTGCTAATTGTGGCTGTGTCAACGGGCATCTCCTCCTTTACTGTTTAGCTTTATGTTTCTTTTGTATTTTTTGCTTGGCTTTCTTAATCATTTGAACAATGGGCCGATTTGCCACGCAAGAATATGCGCAAATTCCGCATTCTATGCAGTCCATGATATCCCATTCCTCTGCCTCTTCCAACAAATAAGCTTCGGAAAAAGTACTGATATGATTGGGATACAAGTAAACTGGACATCGTTCTACACATTTACCGCAACGCACACAATCGGTAAAACCCTCTTCAGGTATCATTTCAGGCGGCAATACCAGGACCCCGGTGGTGTTCTTTACAACCGGCGCATTTAAATCAACCTGAGCAAGACCGGTCATCGGGCCACCATTAACCACTTTATGACCTTCAAGTTCCTCAACTCCACACTCTTTTAAAACATGAGCCAGGGGAGTTCCGATTTTGATTATATAGTTGCCCGGCTTTGTAACCCTGGGGCCGCTTACTGTAATAATACGTTCAATTAAAGGCTTATCATAAATGGTAGCCTCATACGCAGCTACAGTGGTTCCAACATTTCGGACAATACATCCCAGTTCAGCAGACCGAGCCCCTCTCGGCACATCGCGGTCGGTGGCAGCCTTGATCATGTGCGATTTAAAACCCTGCGGATATTTTACCGCCAGGGGCACGACTTCCATATCATCGCGCCCCTCAATAATCTTATTGATTGCTTCAATTGCATCAGGCTTGTTTACTTCAATTCCGATAAGGGTTTTACTGGCGCCAATACTTTTCATCTTCAATTCAGCACCCTTGATTAATTCCTCTGCTTTTTCAACCATCAAGCGATGGTCGCAAGTCAAAAAAGGCTCGCATTCGGCGCCGTTTAAAAGCAAAGTATCTACCGGCTGCCTGGGGCTGGTTTGGACATGGGTTGGCAATGCGGCACCCCCCATACCGACTAAACCACCTTCGCGGACACATTCGCGGTATTCTTCAACAGTAACAGTTTCCGGATCGCGAACCTGCTTCATTTCAAATTCCTGGGGACCGTCATCAGCTTCAATTACTATGCAGTCATCTTTGTCTCCGGTTGGTACGGTCCTCGGCTCTATTGCAGTGACAGTACCAGAAACACTGGCATGGACCGGTGCGCTGAACAACTCTTCACTTTCTCCGATTTTCTGCCCTATCTTAACCTTATCCCCTACCTTTACCAGCGGTTCACATGGTGCCCCCATGTGCTGGAGAAGGGGGATTATCACTTCTTTAGGAGAAGATAGCCTGGTAATTGGCTTATCTTCGGTATAGCTCTTGTAGTGGGGTATATGGGCCCCACCCTTAAAAGTTTTTACTTCCAAATGTATTCACCTCCCGGTGGATTACAACCATAAAATATGCTTATTCTTCATTAGCTGACTGTTTAGCATTTTTTAGCTTTCCTTGGACCTTCTTACTGTAAAGATAGTTTGCTCCAAGGATAAAACCGCCGGCGATTAAAACTGCCGGCGCCAAAGGGACTGCCCGCCATATTTGCAGGCCCAGGGAGATCTGGGGATCTACAGGCAGCCCGTATTTATCAGGGGTGTCCTGGAGCACATAGATAACTCTCAATCCGCCCACTTCGGTTTCACCGTAGACCTGTGCTTCCTGGTGACCCTGTTCCTGTAATTTTTGCACTCTCTCCCTGGCAATGCCAAGCATATCATCCCGCTCTCCGTACTTAATAATACGGGAAGTGCAAACCTCTGAACAAAAAGGCTCTTTCCCTGCTTCCAGGCGGGTTGTGCAGAGGCTGCATTTTTCCATGCGGTTATGCGCGCGGTCAAAACTGATCGCCCCATAAGGACAGTTGGCGGCGCAGTAGTTGCATTCAATACAGAGGCGGTGATCGAAAACGGTAAGGCCCTGATCGTTCTTATGGCAGGCCCGGGTCGGACAGGCCATCACACAGGCCGCTTCCCGGCAGTGCATGCAAGCCCTTTTGTTATAAAGCACCGCTGCTTCCGGAAACGAACCGGTTTCGTGAGTGTGTATTTTAGTGCGAAACACACCTTTTGATATATTGTAAATCTGCTTGCAAACTGCGGTGCATGCTTCGCATCCCACACATAACGATTGGTCCACCAGCATTGCTGGGTTATTAATTGTCGGCATTACTATTTCCTCCTTTCCTGGTCATTATCATTTATGCTTTGTATACTTTGACGCCGAAATCACTCATGCAAGCAGTAAAGCCCGGATCGTTCAGAGCAAGCTGTTCTTCAAAGCTCATATGGGGAATCAGATCGCCGTCGTTGGCGCCCTGCTGGTATGCCACCGTCTGGCTCCTGCTCCAATGCCCGAAACCGTGGTCCACCTTAATGGTATCTTTACGAATACCTTCAATTAACTTGGCCTTAAGTTTAATCCTTCCGGCCCTTGATTCCACGTAAACTTCATCGCCGTCTGCAATACCCAGTTCTCTGCCAAGCTCCACGCTCATGGTAGCGTGATTTTCCTGGTAAAGCTCCATTTTCAGCCAGTTATTCTGGGTCTGGGTCATCTTGTGCATGGCCGGACGGCTAATGATGAAATTATACGGATATTCTTCACTGGGTTCTTCCCGGCGGGGTTTCCAGTAAGGCAGGGGATCAAAGCCATCCTCCTCAAAGCGAGTGGCGTAGAGCTCAATTTTACCGCTAGGAGTGTTAAATTCCTCGGTGGGAACAAATTCCCTTTCACCTTCCCAGATGCCGTTATTTTCTTCCAGCTCTTCCCAGGAAGTGCCAAGCGCTTCCAGCTGCTTTTCATCGAGGACGTTTCCGTCTACCCCTTCGAAATATTCCCCGTAACCCATTGCTTCAGCTAAAGCCATGATGATACCGCCAAAACCTCTGGTTTCATAAGGCAATTTAACCACCGGAAACCGGGCCGCTACCTGCGGGTAAAGGCTGTGGTAACCCCGGGCACCGAAACCGGAGAGCTCCAACCAGTGGGGTTCGGGGAAAACGACGTCAGACATGTAGGCCATCTCTGACGGGTAAATTTCACAGCAAACCATAAAGTCCAATGAAGCAAAGGCTTCATCCATTTTTTTGGCATCGACGAAAGAAAGGGTATTATACCTTCTGACCAGCGCGGCTTTCGCCGGGTATGGATCTTCATTTAAAATGCCGTAAGGTAGTGTGGCAAAATTACCCCGGGCGTTAACATTCAGGAAAGGATTATTCTGCTCGAAAGCATCAATGCGTTCTTTCCTTGGTTCAGGGTATTCCGGTGGAGGAAATGCCTCGTCAAAACCGGGCATACTGGGGTTTCTTGACAGGATTGTTCCCCCGCGCCGATCTATGGTCCCCACCAGGGCATTCAAAATCAATTGAGCCTGCGCCAAACGGGTGCTGTTTGCATAATTGGGACCAGCTGCATCCCTTTTATGGCTGGGAATATGAGCCGGCTTTGTCTGGGCAAATTCCCGGGCGATCCGCTCGATATCCTCGGCCGGAATACCGGTTATCTCAGAAGCCCAGCCGGGAGTATATTCCTCTGCAAACCTTTCCACTTCTTCGAAACCGTAAGTGTAATTGTTTACAAATTCTGCATCGTAAAGGCCTTCCTTGATGATGACATGGATCATGGCCAGGCAAAAAGCGAGGTCAGTACCCGGCTTGATCGGGAACCATTCATGGGCCTTGGAGGCAGTAATGGAGCGGTAAGGATCAAGCACAATCAGCTTGGCTCCATTTTGCAAAGCCCTGGTGGTATTTCTAACCTGCATATTTTTACCTTTGCCCAATCCGTCCCAACCAAAGGAGAGGATATAGTTACAATTCTCCATGTCGTAAGTCCATGGCCTGGGGCCTCCGGTGACCATGGCATTCCAAACCGCCTCCTGGGTTGTAAAACAGGTGCTCTGATGGCAGATAAAGTTGGGTGTGCCGAT